>JALYSS010000291.1 GCA_030854685.1 Pseudomonadota bacterium
CGGGGGACAACATCGCGATGACGGTGACGCTGATCGCGCCGATCGCGATGGAGGACGGGTTGCGGTTTGCGATTCGCGAAGGCGGGCGCACCGTCGGCGCCGGCGTCGTCACCAGGATCCTGGAATAGAACGCGCAAAATTTCGCTCGCTTTGCTCGCACGATGCTTTGCGCGAGAACGGCGGGCGCATAACGAAAAGCTCGGGGCGGCCCTTCGCTTTTCGTGACAGAACGGCTACGAAGAACCGAGCGCTTTGCGGGCGGTTTTTCCAAGGATAGGCAATGCAGAACCAGAGAATCAGAATTCGTTTGAAGGCGTTCGATTACAAGCTGATCGACCAGTCGGCGCAGGAGATTGTCGATACCGCCAAGCGCTCCGGCGCCGTCGTCAAGGGGCCTGTGCCGCTGCCGACGAAGATCGAGCGTTACGACGTCCTGCGCTCGCCGCACGTCAACAAGACGTCGCGCGACCAGTTCGAAATCCGCACGCACCTGCGGCTGATGGACATCATCGACCCAACCGACAAGACCGTCGACCAGTTGATGAAGCTCGATCTGCCGGCGGGCGTGGATGTGGAAATCAAGCTGCGATAATCGGGGTCAGAGCTGGATAATTGGGGTCAGAGCCGTAATAAATGCGAAACGTCCACGTATATGTCACTCGAACAGGTTCGCATTTGTTACAGCTCTGATCCCAATTACGGAACGATGGGATCAGAGTCGAAGTTCGGCTCGTCACCGGAAATGGAATGAGTATTCAAATGGGCTCGGAGCCGAAATTCGGCTCTGACCCCTTTGCCGACCAATTGCAGCCGGCACCCGGAGCAATCCGGGTAACTTAAAACAGTGAGATCGACATGAGTCTTGGATTGGTAGGTCGCAAGGTCGGCATGACCCGTGTCTTCGCCGACGACGGCAGCGCGGTCCCGGTCACCGTGCTCGACGTGGGCAACAACCGCGTCACCCAGGTGAAAACGCCGGACAGCGACGGCTACGCCGCGATACAGCTCACGTTCGGCAAGCGCCGCGCCTCGCGCGTCAGCAAGCCGATGGCGGGGCATCTCGCGAAAGCGGGCGTCGAAGCGGGCGAGGTGTTGAAGGAATTTCCCGTTTCGACCGACGAACTCGCGAAGTTCAAGGCGGGTGATGTCGTCGGCGTGGACACGTTCGAAGTCGGCCAGCTCGTCGACGTCACGGGCACGACCAAAGGTCGCGGCTTCACGGGCGTGATCAGGCGTCATCACTTCAGCTCGAACCGCGCCTCCCACGGCAACTCGCGCTCGCACAACACGCCGGGTTCCATTTCGATGGCACAGGACCCCGGTCGCGTCTTCCCCGGCAAGCGGATGGCCGGGCAACACGGCAACGTGACGCGCACCGTGCAGACGTTGCCGGTCGTGCGCGTCGACAAGGAGCGCGGCCTGCTGCTGGTGAAGGGCTGTGTGCCCGGCGCCGACGGTGGGCACATCGTCGTTCGTGCGGCGGCCAAGACGCCGGCGAAGAAGGGGGCCTGACGATGGATCTCGATCTCATCGATGACCAGGGCCAGAAGACCGCGACGGTTGCAGGATCGGATGCGCTTTTCGGGCACGACTACAACGAGGCGCTGATTCACCAGGTGGTTACCGCCTACCAGGCCAATGCGCGTAGCGGCACGCGCGCGCAAAAGGGCCGCAGCGAAGTGAACAAATCGCATCGCAAGCCGTGGAACCAGAAGGGCACCGGACGTGCGCGTGCTGGTCAGGCGAACAGCCCGCTGTGGCGCGGGGGGGGCAAGATCTTCCCGTCGTCGCCCGACGAGAACTTCTCGCAGAAGGTCAACCGCAAGATGTATCGCGCCGGCATCGCGTCGATCCTGTCGCAGCTCGTGCGCGAGCAGCGGCTGTCGGTGATCGACGCGCTGGCGATGGAATCGCCGAAGACGAAGCTCTTCGCGCACAAGATCAAGGGCTATGGATTGGCCGGCACCGTGCTGGTCGTCACGGAAAAGCTCGACGACAACGTGTTCCTGTCGTCGCGCAACCTGCCGAACGTGCTCGTACTCGAAACGCGCGAAGTCGATCCGGTGAGCCTCGTCCGCTTCAACCACGTGCTGCTCACGAAGGGCGCCGTGATGCAATTCGAGGAGCTTCTCGGATGAACACGCCAACCAAATACAATGTCGAGCGGCTGATGACGGTCCTGCTCGCGCCGGTTGTGTCGGAAAAGGGCACGTTCATCGCCGACAAGTACGAGCAAGTGGTTTTTCGCGTCATGCAGAACGCCACCAAGCCGGAAGTGAAGGCCGCGGTCGAATTGATGTTCAAGGTCGGCGTCGAGTCGGTGCAGATCGCCAACGTCAAAGGCAAGCAGAAGCGCTTTGGCACGCAAGCGGGCCGGCGCCGGAACTGGAAGAAGGCTTACGTCAGCCTGAAGCCGGGCCAGGAAATCAACTTCGCGACGGAGCCCTGACATGGCATTGGTCAAAGTCAAACCGACCTCGAACGGTCGCCGGTCGCTCGTCAAGGTCGTCAACCCGAGCCTGCACAAGGGCGAGCCGGTGGCATCGCTCGTCGAAAGCCAGAAGCGTGGCTCGGGACGCAACAACAACGGCCACATCACGATGCGGCACAAGGGCGGCGGTCACAAGCAGCACTACAGGATCGTCGATTTCAAGCGCAACAAGGATGGCATTCCGGCGAAGGTCGAGCGGCTCGAATACGACCCGAACCGCAGCGCGAACATCGCGTTGCTGCTCTACGCGGACGGCGAACGCCGCTACATCATCGCGCCGCGCGGCATTGCCGTCGGCGTGCAACTGATGTCGGGCGCCGAAGCGTCGATCAAGCCGGGCAACACGTTGCCGCTGCGCAACATCCCGGTCGGCACGACCGTCCACTGCATCGAAATGCAGCCCGGCAAGGGCGCGCAGATGGCGCGTTCGGCAGGCGCCGGCGTGCAGTTGCTCGCGCGCGAAGGCGTCTATGCGCAGGTGCGCTTGCGATCCGGCGAAATTCGCAAGGTGCACGTCGATTGCCGTGCCACCATCGGTGAAGTCGGCAACGAAGAGCACAGCCTGCGCTCGATCGGCAAGGCCGGTGCGCAACGCTGGCGCGGTATCCGGCCCACGGTGCGCGCCATCGCGATGAATCCGGTCGACCACCCGATGGGGGGGCGTACCAACGGCGGCGGTGGCTGGCACCACCCGGTGTCGCCATGGGGCACGCCGGCGAAGGGTTACAAGACGCGCCGGAACAAGCGGACCGATTCGATGATCGTGCGCCGCCGCCACGCAACCAAGGGCTGACAGACCGATGCGAATCTGCTGCGCGAGCCGTCTGCGTCGGCGTGTCATCGCTCGGCGCTCGCCGTACGTTTCGAGTACTGTCTCGCGGCTCGCTGCGGGCGGCCTGGCAGCGGGCCCGCTCGCTACGATTCTCATTCGGTCCGCTTAGCACAAGGATACGTCTTATATGGCACGCTCAATCAAGAAGGGACCGTTTGTCGACGACCACCTGCTGAAGAAGGTGGACGTCGCACGCGCCGTCAACGACAAGAAGCCGATCAAGACCTGGTCGCGCCGCTCGACGATCACGCCGGAATTCGTCGGCTTGACGATCGCCGTGCACAACGGCAAGCAGCACATCCCGGTCTACGTATCGGAAAACATGGTCGGTCACAAGCTCGGTGAATTCGCGCTGACGCGCACGTTCAAGGGCCACTCGTCCGACCGGAAAGTCGCTGCGCCCGCTGCGACGAAGCGCAAGTGAGGGACATGATGGAAACCATTGCCACCCTGCGCGGCGTGCGGCTGTCGGCCCAGAAAGGCCGGCTCGTCGCCGACATGATCCGCGGTATGCCGGTCGATCGCGCGCTCAACGTCCTGGCGTTCTGCCCGAAGAAGGGCGCCCGGATCGTGAAGAAGGTGCTCGAGTCCGCAATCGCGAACGCCGAGCACAACGATGGCGCCGACGTCGACGAGCTGAAGGTCAAGACGATTTACGTCGACAAGGCCGATACGCTGCGCCGCTTCACGGCGCGCGCGAAGGGCCGCGGCAACGTCATCGGCAAGCAGAGCTGCCACATCCGCGTCGTCGTCGGCGACGGGAAATGAGCGCTTCATTAACGGACAAGCTCTGAGGAAACGTCATGGGACAGAAAATTCATCCGATCGGCTTCAGGCTCGCCGTCAACCGTAACTGGCGCTCGCGCTGGTACGCCAACAAGAAGCATTACGGTCCGACGCTCGCCGAAGACCTGAAGGTGCGTGAGTACCTGAAGAAGAAGCTCGCGCACGCATCCGTCGCGAAAGTGACGATCGAGCGCCCGGCGAAGAACGCGCGCATCACGATCCACAGCGCGCGGCCGGGTGTCGTCATCGGCAAGAAGGGCGAGGACATCGAGACGCTGCGCGCCGATCTGCGCAAGATGATGGGCAGCGACGTCGGCTTGAACATCGAGGAAATCCGCAAGCCGGAAATCGAGGCGCAGCTCGTCGCCGATTCGATCGCGCAGCAGCTCGAGAAGCGGATCATGTTCCGCCGCGCGATGAAGCGCGCGATGCAGAACGCGATGCGCCTCGGCGCGCAGGGCATCAAGATCATGAGCTCCGGACGGTTGAACGGCGTCGAAATCGCGCGCCGCGAGTGGTATCGCGAAGGCCGCGTGCCACTGCACACGCTGCGCGCCGACATCGACTACGGATTTTCCGAGGCGCACACGACCTACGGTGTCATCGGCATCAAGGTGTGGGTGTTCAAGGGCGAGGTGATGGCGCACAACGCGGAGCCGGCGGCAGCGCCAGCACCAGCACCGGAAACGTCGAAGCGTCCGCGGCGCTCGCCGCCCCCGGGAGCCGTCGCAGGAGCAGGAGCGAAGAATGCTGCAACCAGCTAGAAGAAAATACCGGAAGGAACAGAAGGGCCGGAACAAGGGCGTCGCGACCGTCGGCAACAAGGTCAGCTTCGGCGAGTACGGGCTCAAGGCCACCATGCGCGGCCGCCTGACGTCGCGGCAGATCGAAGCGGCGCGGCGGGCGATGACGCGACACATCAAGCGCGGCGGGCGCATCTGGATTCGCATTTTCCCGGACAAGCCGGTGTCGAAGAAGCCGGCGGAAGTCCGCATGGGTAACGGCAAGGGCAATCCGGAGTATTACGTCGCCGAGATCCAGCCCGGCAAAGTGCTCTACGAAATGGACGGCGTCGAGGAAGCGCTGGCCCGCGAAGCGTTCGCGCTGGCGGCGGCCAAGCTGCCGCTCAGGACGACGTTCGTGCACCGGCTCATCGGCAGCTGACGGAGACGGCACATGAAACTCAATGAAACGAGGCGCGCGCTCGCGGGCAGGAACGCGGTGGAGTTGCAGACGGAACTCGAGGCGCTCCTGAAAGAGCAGTTCGGGCTGCGCATGCAGCGCGCGACGCAGCAACTGACGAACACGTCGAAGCTCAAGGACGTGCGCCGCGGCATTGCGCGTGTGCGCACGTTGTTGGAGCAGAGGAACCGCAGCGGCGAGGCAGGTGCAACGTCGCGGGCGAAAGACAAGCAAGGAGCCCGCGCATGAGCCCGCAGCGCGAAGGAAGCCTTGGAACCCAGCAGGGCGCCAAGGGCGCCGAGGGCGAATCACCGAGCGCGCAGCGCGAAGGAAAAGATTTATGAGCGAGCAAACTTCCAACCCGGTGCCGAGCGAAGCCGCTGCGCCGCGCAAGGCACTGGTGCAGACGGTCACCGGCCGCGTCGTCAGCGACAAGATGAACAAGACGGTCACCGTGCTCGTCGAGCGGCGCGTGAAGCATCCGATCTACGGCAAGGTCGTCATCAAGTCGAGCAAGTATCACGCGCACGACGAGACCAACGAATGCAAGACCGGCGATCTCGTCGAGATCCAGGCCTCGCGCAAGCTCTCGAAGACGAAGGCGTGGCGCGTGCTGCGCGTCGTGGAGAAGGCGAAGGTCGTCTGATCCGTCACGTCTCCGACACCGATGAGTGGCGCAGGTATTGCAGGCGCGCGAAATAGCTGCCATAATCATCGTTTTCCTCGCTGCGACTGCCAAGGCGTTCACGAATGCGCGGGCACCGCGGCCCATCCCAGCCGGATACGTCGACGACGCATTCGCGACGGGGTCCAAAACTGGCCGCCGCCTTTCGATTCAGCCGGTTAACGGGTTCATGACAGACCTGCACCGGAAGCGGTTCAAGTTGGAGAGAAGCAGTCATGATTCAAATGCAGACGGTATTGGACGTCGCCGACAATACGGGCGCGCGCGCGGTTATGTGCATCAAGGTGCTGGGTGGCAGCAAACGCCGCTACGCGCACATCGGTGACGTCATCAAGGTGTCGGTAAAGGAAGCCGCGCCGCGCGGACGCGTAAAAAAGGGCGAGATATACAACGCGGTCGTCGTGCGCACGCGCCAGGGTGTGCGACGCGACGACGGTGCGCTCGTTCGCTTCGACACCAACGCCGCCGTATTGCTGAACAACAAGCTCGAGCCGATCGGCACCCGCATTTTCGGACCGGTAACGCGCGAGCTTCGGACCGAGCGGTTCATGAAGATCGTCTCGCTGGCCCCGGAAGTGCTCTGACACCGCGGTAATCCAGGGGACCCACCATGCGCAAGATCAAGAAGGGCGACAACGTCGTCATCATCGCCGGACGTGACAAGGGCAAGCGCGGCGATGTCGCGAGCTATGCCGGCGACACGCACGTCATCGTCAACGGCGTCAACCAGGTGAAGCGGCACACGAAGCCGAACCCGATGAAGAACCAGCCGGGCGGCATCGTCACGAAGGATGTGCCGATTCACATCTCGAACGTCGCGATCTGGAATCCGGTCACGCAGAAGGCGGATCGGATCGGCTTCAAGCTGATGAACGACGGTCGCAAGCTTCGCTTCTTCAAGTCGAATGGCGAGCAGATCAATGGCTGACAAAAAGGGCACCGACAAGAAGACGCTCAAGGCGGACAAGCCGGCCGCGCAGGCGAAGCAACCGAAGGCGGAAAAGACTCCCAAGGCCTCGAAGGCCGCGTCGGCGGAAATGGCGCACACGGCGAACCAGCCGCATCAGCCGGCTCGCCTGAAGGATGTCTACAGGAAGGAAGTGGCACCTGCGCTGGCGAAGCAGTTCGGCTACAAGTCGCCGATGGAAGTACCCCGGATCTCGAAGGTCGTGCTGAACATGGGCGTCGGCGAGGCGACCGCGGACAAGAAGATTCTCGAAAATGCCGTCGGTGACATGACGAAGATCAGCGGCCAGAAGCCCGTCGTGACCAAGGCGCGCAAGGCGATCGCGGGCTTCAAGATTCGCGAGGGCTATCCGATCGGCTGCATGGTGACGTTGCGCCAGGAGCGGATGTACGAGTTCCTCGACCGGCTCGTCACCGTCGCGCTGCCGCGCGTGCGCGACTTCCGCGGCGTGTCGGCGCGCGGCTTCGACGGCCGCGGCAACTACAACATGGGCATCAAGGAACAGATCATCTTCCCCGAAATCGAGTACGACAAGATCGACACGATTCGCGGGATGAACATCACGATCACGACGACCGCGAAGACCGACGTCGAAGCGAAGGCGTTGCTCGCCGCGTTCAAGTTTCCATTCAGGAACTGAGGACCCGCCATGTCGAAACTGGCATTGATCAACCGGCAGTACAAGCGCGAGAAGCTCGTCGCGAAGTACGCGAAGAAGCGCGCGATGCTCGAATCGCTTATCGCCAACCCACGCATGTCCGACGAGGACCGGTACGCCGCGCGGCTCAAGCTGCAGACGCTGCCGCGCAATGCGAATCCGACGCGGCTGCGCAACCGTTGCCTCATCACGGGCCGGCCGCGCGGCGTGTACAGCAAGTTCGGGCTCGGGCGCAACAAATTCCGCGAATACGCGATGCGCGGGGAAGTCCCCGGCATCGTCAAGGCCAGTTGGTAGGAGCGAGGTGACGCATGAGCATGACTGATCCTATCGCCGATATGCTGACGCGCATTCGCAATGCGCAGATGACGGAGCGCGCGGTCGTCGCGATGCCGGCATCCAAGGTCAAGGTCGCGATTGCCCACGTGCTGAAGGACGAAGGCTACATCGAAGGCTTCAAGATTTCCGGAGAGGAAGCACGGAAGCCCCAACTCGAGATCGCGCTGCGCTATCACGCCGGACGCCCGGTCATCGAGAAGATCGAGCGCGTGTCGAAGCCCGGCCTTCGCATCTACAAGAGCAAGGACGACATCCCGCGCGTGATGAACGGTCTCGGCATCGCCATCGTCTCCACGTCGCACGGCGTGATGACCGATCGCAAGGCGCGCGCCTCCGGTGTCGGCGGCGAAGTGCTTTGCATCGTCGCCTGATGAAACCTCCCCCCACGCTCGGTTCGACGAGCCTCGTGCTTCGCACTCGGGTGTTCGCCCTCGGGGCGGCCCGTCGGGCTCACGCGCTCGCTGCCCCACTTGGGGCGGCCCTTCCCGCCTGGATGAAACATCCCCCCACGCTCGCTCTGCTCGCTGCCCCCCGGGGGGCTGGTCAGTCGGTCGGGGCGGCCCTTCCCGCCTGACGGAGAAACGAAATGTCACGCATTGGCAACAATCCCGTCCAGGTGCCCCCGAAGGTCGAGGTGTCGCTCGCCAAGGGCGAAATCTCGGTGAAGGGTCCGCTCGGGACGCTGACGCGCCGGTTCGGCCCGGACGTGAGCGTCGAGAAGAACGGGGAGACGCTCGTGTTCAAGGCGACCAACGAAGAGGCGGGCGCGCTGCAAGGCACGTTGCGGGCGCTGGTCGCGAACATGGTCAAGGGCGTCACGCAGGGTTTCGAAAGGAAACTGACGCTCGTGGGCGTCGGTTATCGCGCGCAGGCTGTCGGCGACAAGATCAATCTGTCGCTCGGTTTCTCGCATCCGGTCGTTCACATGGTGCCGAAGGGCGTGAAGGTCGAGACGCCGGTGCAGACGGAAATCGTCGTCAAGGGCATCGACAAGCAGCAGGTCGGACAGGTTGCCGCCGAGATTCGCGCCTATCGGCCGCCCGAGCCGTACAAGGGCAAGGGCGTTCGCTACGCCGACGAGCGCGTGAAGATCAAGGAAACGAAAAAGAAGTAAAAATGCGTCCGAAAGCTACTGTGCGCCCCGATCGCTTTGTCGCGTCCTCGCTCGCCCCTCGCCGTACGTCTTTGGACTGTCTCGGGGCTCGCTGCGGGTCTTCGCGCGCTCGGGGCCGCTTGCTACGCTTTCGAATCGCATTTTCCGACATCGGAGATTTGCAACATGAATAAGAAGGAGGCTCGAGTTCGCCGCGCCCGCAAAACCCGGGTGCGCATCGCCGAGCAACGCGCAACGCGACTGGTCGTGGGCCGGTCGAACTGCCACATCTACGCGCAGATCATCGCGCCGACCGGCGACAAGGTGCTCGCGAGCGCATCGACGGTCGAAGCCGATTTGCGCAAGGATCTCAAAAACGGTGGCAACAAGGCCGCCGCGACGATGATCGGCCAGCGCATCGCCGAACGCGCGAAAGCGCTCGGGATCGAAGCGGTCGCTTTCGATCGCGCCGGTTTTCGCTTCCATGGCCGCGTGAAGGCGCTGGCCGACGCAGCCCGCGAGGGCGGCCTCAAGTTCTGAGCAAGGGATTCCATTCATGGCACAGCAACGATCCAACCCCCGCCAGCCGCAGCAGCAGGATGACCGCGGCGACGGCCTGCGCGAGAAGATGATCTCGATCAACCGGGTCACCAAGGTGGTGAAGGGTGGTCGGATCCTCGGGTTCGCCGCGCTGACGGTCGTTGGCGACGGCGACGGCCGCGTCGGCATGGGCAAGGGCAAGGCGAAGGAAGTGCCGGTTGCGGTGCAAAAGGCCATGGAGCAGGCGCGGCGCAAGATGGTCAAGGTCCGTCTGAAGAAGGGGACGCTGCATCACGCGGTCGAGGGTCGGCACGGCTCGACGCGCGTCCATATGCAACCGGCGTCCGACGGTACGGGCGTGATCGCCGGCGGCGCGATGCGCGCGGTGTTCGACGTTGTCGGCGTGACCAACATTCTCGCGAAGTGTCACGGCCCGACCAACCCGTACAACGTCGTGCGCGCGACGATCAACGCGCTCGAGGCGATCAACGCACCCGCCGATATCGCGGCGAAGCGTGGCAAGACGGTCGAAGAAATCCTGGGGACTTGACCATGGCTGTTGAAAAAACGCTGAAGGTGACGCTCGTCAAGGGCGTTGGATCGACGCGCGAGGACCATCGCGCGACAGTGCGCGGTCTCGGGCTGAAGCGCATCCGCCAGACCGTCGAGCTCGAAGATACGCCGGCGGTGCGCGGCATGATCAACAAGGTCAGCTACCTCGTCGCCGTTGTAGGCGAATGAAATTCTGGAGCACGCGATGCGTCTCAATACGATGAAACCCGCGTCCGGCAGCAACAAGGCGAGGCGCCGCGTCGGGCGCGGCATCGGCTCGGGTCTCGGCAAGACCGCCGGTCGCGGCCACAAGGGCCAGAAGTCACGTTCGGGCGGCTTCCACAAGGTCGGCTTCGAAGGCGGCCAGATGCCGCTGCAGCGGCGCCTGCCGAAGCGTGGTTTCGTTTCGCGTTCGCGCTTCGACGTCGCCGAAGTGCGCTTGTCCGATCTCGCGAAGCTGCCGGTCGCGGAAATCGACCTGCTCGCGCTGAAGGCCGCGGGGCTCGTGCCGTCGATCGCCAAATCGGCGAAGGTGATCAAAACCGGCAAGCTCACCAAGGCGGTCAAGCTTACCGGGTTGGCGGCGACGCAGGGTGCGAAGGCTGCCATCGAAGCGGCCGGCGGCAGCATCGCTTGAATCGGCGCCTTGAATACGCAAATGAGCGGCGCAACCTAGGACAGTCAATTGGCATACGCAAACCCGGCCCAGAAGAGCGGCAGCAAGTACGGCGACTTGAAGCGCCGCTTGTGGTTTCTGCTGGGCGCGATGGTCGTTTATCGGGTCGGAACGCACATTCCGGTGCCGGGCATCAACGCGTCAGTGCTGGACGAATTGTTCCGCGGACAGGAAGGCGGCATCCTCGGCCTGCTCAACGTGTTCTCGGGCGGCGCGCTGTCGCGCTTCTCGATCTTCGCGCTCGGCATCATGCCGTACATCTCGGCGTCGATCATCATGCAGTTGTGCACGACGATCGTCCCGACGCTCGAAGCACTGAAGAAGGAAGGCCAGTCCGGCCAGCGAAAGATCACGCAGTACACGCGTTACGCGACGCTCGGGCTGTCGTTCTTCCAGGCGTTCGCCATTTCGGCGGCACTCGAGGCGCAGGCCGGCCTCGTGCTCGAGCCGGGGCTTTCGTTTCGCGTCGTTTCGGCGGTGACGCTCGTGACCGGCACGATGTTCCTGATGTGGCTCGGTGAGCAGATCACCGAGCGTGGGTTGGGCAACGGCATTTCGCTGATCATCTTCGCGGGCATCGCGGCAGGGCTCCCGCGGGCGATCGGCCAGACGCTCGAGCAGGGTCGCACCGGTGCGTACTCGTGGGTATTGATCATCGGCATCGCCGCTTTGGTGGTGGTCGTCACCGCGTTTGTCGTATTCATGGAGCGCGCGCTGCGCAAGATCCTCGTGAATTACGCGAAGCGTCAGGTCGGCAACAAGGTGTACCAGGGGCAGAGCTCGCACCTGCCGCTGAAGATCAACATGGCGGGTGTGATACCGCCGATCTTCGCGTCGTCGATCATCCTGTTCCCCGCCACGCTCGTGCAATGGGCCGGCACCGGCGAGAACACGAACTGGCTGCGCGACCTGGCGGCGACGCTGGCGCCCGGCCAGCCGGTACACGAGATCCTGTACGCGGCGGCCATCATCTTCTTCTGCTTTTTCTACACGGCGCTGCAGTACAACCCGAAGGAAACCGCGGACAACCTGAAGAAGAGCGGCGCATTCATCCCGGGCTACCGTCCGGGCGACCAGACGGCGAAGTACCTGGAGAAGATCACGCTGCGGCTCACGCTGATCGGCTCGCTGTACCTCGTGGTCGTGTGCTTCGTGCCGAACTTCCTGATCGCATGGAAGAACGTGCCGTTCTACTTCGGGGGAACCTCGCTGCTGATCATCGTGGTGGTGACGATGGACTTCATGACGCAGGTGCAGGCGTATCTCATGTCACAGCAGTACGAAAGCTTGTTGCGCAAGGCGAATTTCAAGGGCGGGGTGCCGACGCGCTGATGACGAAGGAAGAAACGATTGCGATGCAGGGCGAAGTGGCGGAAATGCTGCCGAATGCCACGTTTCGCGTAAAGCTCGAAAACGGTCACGTCGTGCTGGCGCATATCTCGGGAAAGATGCGCATGCACTACATCAAGATTCTTCCGGGCGACAAGGTCACTGTCGAGCTCACGCCCTATGACCTGTCGCGCGCCAGAATCACTTTCAGGGCGAAGTGATTTTCAGGTATCAGAGGTCAGGTAACAGGTAACAGGCGTTGCAGCGACTCCAGTGGCACGCCATTGAGGCGCGGTGTAGTGGCTTCCAGGAGAACGAGATGAAGGTTTTGGCATCGGTCAAGAAAATCTGCCGCAACTGCAAGATCGTGCGGCGCCACGGCGTCGTGCGCGTCATCTGCACGGCGGACGCGCGCCACAAGCAGCGGCAAGGGTAGTCAGCCATCGGCTGTCAGCTGTCAGCAACTTCAACATCACGAACAGGCAACGGTTTTGCCGAGGGCTGACAGCTGATAGCTGATGGCTGAACGAGCGAAGCGAGGACAAAATGGCCCGTATTGCAGGCGTCAACATTCCGAACCATCAGCACGCCGAGATCGCGCTGACGGCGATCTACGGCATCGGCCGTCCGCGCGCCAAGGCGATCTGCGTCGCGTCGGGTGTCGCACCCAGCGCGAAGATCAGGGACCTGACCGACGCGCAGATGGACAAGCTGCGCGAGAGCATCGGCAAGTTCACCGTCGAGGGCGATCTCCGCCGCGAAGTGACGATGAGCATCAAGCGGCTGATGGACCTCGGCTGCTATCGCGGCGTGCGCCATCGCAAGGGCCTGCCGGTCCGCGGTCAGCGCACGCGCACGAATGCGCGCACGCGCAAGGGGCCAAAGAAGGGCCGCACCGTCGCGCTGTCGAAGGGAGTCACCAAATAATGAAGCCGGCGCAACGAAGGAACCTAAGGTAAGGATCACATACGATGGCACAGCAACCCTCGCAAAAGGGCGCGGCGCGCACGCGAAAGAAGGTCAAGAAGAGCGTGTCGGAAGGCATCGCGCACATCCACGCGTCTTTCAACAACACGATCATCACGATCACCGATCGCCAGGGCAACGCACTGTCGTGGGCGACGTCCGGCGGCGCTGGTTTCAAGGGGTCGCGGAAGTCGACGCCGTTCGCGGCGCAGGTCGCCGCCGAATCGGCGGGACGCGCTGCGCAGGAATGCGGCGTCAAGAATCTCGAGGTGCGCATCAAGGGACCGGGCCCGGGCCGCGAATCGGCGGTGCGTGCGCTCAATGCGCTCGGACTCAAGATCAGCAGCATCTCGGATGTCACGCCGGTGCCGCACAACGGCTGCCGCCCGCCGAAGCGCCGCAGGATCTAACGAAACACTTTGGCTAACGCTCGTTTTTTCGTCGCAGTTGTTTCTGAAAATCGTCGGGCTTTGCCCGCGATTTTCAGGTAACCGGAAACGGCCAAAAGCAGGTTTTCACTTTTGGACGAAGGACATTATGGCTCGTTACATCGGACCCAAATGCAAGCTGGCGCGACGGGAAGGCACCGACCTTTTCCTGAAAAGCGCGCGTCGTTCACTCGACTCCAAGTGCAAGCTCGACACCAAGCCAGGGCAGCACGGCGTGAGGTCTGGCGCCCGCACCTCGGACTACGGTCATCAACTGCGCGAAAAGCAGAAGCTGCGCCGGATCTATGGCGTGCTCGAGCGGCAGTTCCGCCGCTACTTCGCCGAAGCGACGAAGGGCAAGAGCTCGACCGGCACGAACCTGCTGCAGCTGCTTGAATCGCGGCTCGATAACGTCGTCTACCGGATGGGTCTGGGCTCGACGCGCGCCGAAGCGCGGCAGCTCGTGTCGCATCGGGCAATCACCGTCAATGGCAAGGTCCTCAACGTGCCGTCGGCGCTGTTGAGGCCGGGCGACATCGTGTCGACGTCGGAACGCGCGAAAGCGCAACTGCGCATCACGGACGCGCTGCAGCTCGCGGAGAAGGTCGGCTTCCCCTCGTGGGTCGAGGTCGATCCGAAGAAGATGACCGGTACGTTCAAAGGCGCGCCCGACCGCTCGGAGTTCGGACAGGACATCAATGAAAGTCTCGTAGTCGAGCTTTATTCCAAGTAAGGATGGACCGTCGATCACGAGTGACGTGTGGTCGATCGAAAGGCACGATCGATCGCAACATCACCGCGGTCGACACTTTGTGATTTTTCGGCGTCTCCGCCATAAAGGTACCGCATGCAGAGCAATGTTCTGTTGAAGCCCCGCATCATCGACGTGCAGAGCATGTCGCCGTTCCACGCCAAGGTGGTGATGGAGCCGTTCGAGCGCGGATACGGGCACACGTTGGGCAACGCGCTGCGCCGCGTGCTGCTCTCGTCGATGCCCGGCTACGCGCCTACCGAGGTGAAGATCACCGGCGTGCTGCACGAATACTCGGCGCTCGACGGGGTGCAGGAGGACGTCGTCGATGTCCTCCTGAACCTGAAGGGCGTCGTGCTGAAGCTGCACAACCGCGACAGCGTGATGCTGAGGCTTGCGAAGACCGGTGAAGGTCCCGTGACCGCCGCGGACATCGAGGCGAACCACGACGTCGAGATCATCAATCCCGAGCACCTCATTGCACACCTGACCGCGGGCGGCAAGATCGAGATGGAAATCAAGGTCGAGCGCGGCCGCGGCTATCAGCCGGCGACGGCGCGTATCAAGCCTGAAGGCGGACGCACGATCGGCAGCATCCTGCTCGACGCGTCGTTCTCGCCCGTCCGGCGCGTGAGCTACGCGGTCGAATCGGCGCGCGTCGAGCAGCGGACCGATCTCGACAAGCTGGTCCTCGATATCGAAACGAACGGCGTCGTGGAACCCGAGCAGGCCGTGCGCTACGCGGCGAGCGTCCTCGTCGAGCAGTTGTCGGTTTTCGCGGACCTGAAGGGTACCGACCAGCCGTCCGCCGAGCGTGCATCGCCGCAGGTCGATCCGATCCTGCTGCGGCCCGTCGACGACCTGGAACTGACGGTGCGCTCGGCCAATTGCCTCAAGGCCGAGAACATCTATTACATCGGCGACCTGATCCAGCGTTCGGAAACCGAGTTGCTGAAGACTCCGAACCTCGGCCGCAAGTCGCTGAACGAGATCAAGGAAGTGCTCGCCTCGCGCGGCCTTTCGCTCGGCATGCGTCTGGAAAACTGGCCGCCCGCGGGACTCGATCGACCATGAAAAGTGAAACCCTGCTTTTCATGGGTAGGGCTTCCTGAAAATCGCTGGCGGAGCCAGACGATTTTCAGCGGAAAAGACAAGGAAAAAACATGCGGCATCGACACGGACTACGCAAACTCAACCGGACGAGCGCGCACCGCCTCGCGATGCTGCGCAACATGACCAACTCGCTCTTCAAGCACGAGGCGATTCGCACGACGCTGCCGAAGGCGAAGGAACTGCGCCGCGTCGCCGAGCCGCTGATCACGCTCGGGAAGAACCCGACGCTCGCCAACCGCCGGCTGGCGTTCGACCGGCTGCGCGACCGCGACGTCGTCACCAAGCTCTTCAACGACCTCGGGCCGCGCTTCAAGGCCCGGCCCGGTGGCTATCTGCGCATCCTGAAGTTCGGCTACCGCCAGGGAGACGCGGCCCCCATGGCGCTGATCGAACTCGTCGACCGCCCCGCGGCGGACGAGGCACAAGCCGCGTAAATTCAGCTACTCGCTGATCGACGAAGCCAGGCGCCGCCCGACTTTTCCTTACGCGCGAGGTTTTCGTTCAACAGACCGGTCGGCGAAACCGTGTAGCATCTGCCTGTCATGCCCGACACCATCCTGGTTACCGGAGGGGCCGGCTTCGTCGGCGCGCACATCGTCGTCGAACTGGCGCGCGCCGGATATGCGCCGGTTGTGCTCGACAACTTCAGCAACAGCACGCCCGCGATACGCACGCGACTCGAGGCGCTCGCGGGCCGGCCGGTGCCCTGCGTCACCGCGGACGTCCGCGATGTGAGCGCGCTGCGTGCCGCGTTCCACGATCATCCGATCACGGCGGTCATCCACTGCGCGGGCCTGAAGAACGTCGCCGAGTCGGAGGCTCGGCCGCTCGCGTACTACGACGTCAACGTCGGCGGCACGCTGGCGCTGGCGGAGGTGATGGGCGAGGCGGGCGTCGCCACGCTGGTTTTCAGCTCGACGGCGAGCGTGTACGGCGACGCGCGCGACCTGTCGGCGTCCGAGGACAGCCCGCGCGAGTCTGCGAGCGTCTATGGACGAACCAGGCGCGTCGTCGAGGATTTCCTGCGCGACCTTTCGAGAGCCAACGCCAACTGGCGGATCGCGATTGGTCGCGAGTTCAACGCGGCAGGTGCGCATTCGTCGGCGATGATGGGCGAGGCGCCTCGCGGGCGCTCGACCCATCTCATTGCGCAGCTATGCCGAGTTGCGGCAGGCGAGGCGAGCGAGTTGATCGTCAACGGCGACGACTGGGATACCGCAGACGGAACCGGAGTTCGGGATTATGTCCACGTACAGGATCTCGCCGAAGGATTCGTGCGGGCGCTCCGCCACGTCGCCGCCAAGCCGGGTCTGCTGACGGTCAATTTCGGGACGGGCAAAGCCCATTCGGTGCTCGGCGTTTTGGCCGCGTTCGAGCGCGCCTGCGGGCGGTCGATTCCGCGGGTGATGGGAGCGCGACGACCGGGCGACGTCGCGGAAAGCTGCGCGGATGTCGCACGTGCCGCCGCCTTGCTCGATTGGCGCCCGACGCGGGACATCGACACGATCTGCGCCGATGCGTGGCGGTGGCAGAAAAACGGCGCTCGCTACTGATCCAAGCTCCAGGTGGCCGTCGCGGGACTTTGGCGCCCGCCGTAAAAATGCCGCGCGCGCCGATGCGCCGCGCCGCGCGCTATCGCGACGCCTGGAGGTGCGGAGCCCTGCGATAGCGGTTCAACTCGTCGGTCAGCCACGCGCCGGAAAGCAGTTCGGTCTTCCCGCATCGCACGTGATACGGCTCGCCCGACATGCTGCTCTGTGTCGCCAGGTACTTGATGAATTCCTCGGCGGTCGTAATCCGGCTGCCGACGAACTCGTACTTGCTCGCGAGATGATCGCGCGCCTTGTCAGGAGCATAGTCGCTGCCGTTGCGGATGAACGTGCATGACGATCCCGCGACGTACTGCAGCAGGTGACTGATCTCGTCCTTCGACTGTGACGGCTCGGCAGCAGCGGCGGCGTTGCAGAGGGCGAGCACGAGCGTCGCAGTCGTTGCGAGCAGCGTACGGCGGATAGGGCGAGCGGTCATCGATGGTTCTCCGAACAGGAACGTTGCGCGTCCGACAGCATTGGCGGCGGACGGTTCCAATATGGACGATGTTCGAGACCGATGCAAGTGTTGTGGATTCGAGCAGGCGTGCAACAGCGCGAGCTGCCACGGTAACCGGCGCTTGCGCTTCGCGCACGTTCGAGCTGCGCCAGCGCTTCGGCCCGAGTCGTGCCGGTGAGCCGTGTACACGTCACGACGAGTCGAGGTCGGGGCGGATTACAATCGAGCGAACGTCGCAGGAGAGCGACTTGCTTCGCATCAACCGGATCACACTCGGACGGCACGGATGAAGACGCTGCTGGCGCCCGCCGCGCTGCTCGACGACGGTTGGGAAACCGACGTCACGCTCGCCATCGACGACGATGGGCGCATCGCGAGTGTCGAGGCGCACGCCGGCCATGCTCCGGACGAGCGACTGAAAGGGCCGGTCATCCCCGCGATGCCGAACGTGCATTCGCACGCATTCCAGCGCGCGATCGCCGGACGCACGGGTACGCCGTCGCCGAAGCACGACGACACGTTCTGGACGTGGCGGGAGGCGATGTGGACGGCGATCGATCGCCTCGACGCCGACGCATTCGAGGCGATCGCCGCGCAGGCGTACGTCGAGATGGCGAAGGCCGGCTATGCATCGGTGGGGGAGTTCCACTACGTGCATCACGACCCGCACGGCAAGCCCTACGGCGATCCCGCGGAACTTGCATGGCGCATCGTCGGTGCCGCGGAAACCGCGGAGATCGGCCTCACGCTATTGCCCGTCTTCTACGCGCACGGCAACTTCGGCGGCATCGCCACGGCGCCGCTGCAACGGCGCTTCGTGCACAGCATCTACACGTTCGAGAAGCTGTTCGATGCGCTCGTGCGCGGCGCCAAGGCGCGCGATTACGTGCTGGGCGTCGCCCCGCACAGCCTGCGCGCCGTCACGCCGGAAGAGCTCTCGAAAATCGTGCGCCTGCCCGCCGCGGACGCGCCGATCCACATCCACGCCGCCGAGCAGGCGCGCGAAGTCGACGACTGCTATCAGTGGAGCGGCATGCGTCCGGTCGAATGGCTGCTGACGCAGGCGAGCATCGATGAACGCTGGTGCATCGTTCATGCGACACATATGACCGACCGCGAAGTGACCGGGCTCGCGGCCAGCGGCGCCGTCGCAGGTCTTGCCCCGAGCACCGAAGCCGATCTCGGCGACGGCATCTTTCCCGCCGAGTCCTACCTGCAGGCGGGTGGACGCTTCGGCGTCGGAACCGATTCCAACGCGATGATCGACCCGTTCGCCGAAATTCGGCAACTCGAATGGTCGCAGCGGTTACGCTTGCGCAGGCGGAACGTGCTCATCGACGACTCACGGGCCCCCGTCGGACAATCGCTGTGGCGTGCCGCTGCGAAAGGCGGTGCGCAAGCGCTCGCGCGACCGGCCGGCCGTCTTGCGCCAGGCATGCGAGCCGATCTGATCGTGCTCGATGGCGACGATCCCGCACTCGCCGAGCAGCCGGTCGAATGCGTACTCGACGCGGCCATCTTCGGACCGTGCCGCCGCCCGGTGCGCGACGTGATGAGCCGCGGTCGCTGGATCGTTCGAGACGGTCATCACGCACGCGAGCAGGATGTGCTGAGGCGTTTCCGCGCCGCGCTCGCCCGCATCAAGCTGAGCTCGCCGCCGTGAGACCGGCCGCGACGCGGGGGGTCGCACTGGACTCGAGCCATCGATCATGATGCGGCCGAACTTCGAGCTTCTCGTCACGAACGTGAACGTTGCCACGATGCGCGACGCGGCGGGCTGCGGGCTCGTGCGCGACGCGGCGCTCGGCATCCGCGATGGCATCATCGACTGGATCGGCGCTGCACGCGACCTGCCGCGCGATGCCCGCGCCGAGCGCACGATCGACGCCGGACGGCGCTGCGCGACGCCGGGCCTGGTCGATTGCCACACGCATCTCGTGTACGCCGGCAATCGTGCGCATGAATTCGAGCGACGCCTCGAAGGTGACTCGTATGCCGAGATCGCGGCGGCGGGTGGCGGCATCCAGTCGACGATGGCGGCAACCCGCGCGGCGAGCGAGGAAGCGCTGGCCGCTGCGAGCGCGCCACGGCTCCAGGCGATGGCGGCGCATGGCGCGACTACCATCGAGATCAAATCCGGCTACGGTCTCGACACGGCGAACGAGGTGAAGCAACTGCGCGTCGCAGCACGCCTGCGCGCCGCAGTCGACATCGATGTGCGCACGACGTTGCTCGCCGCGCATGCGTTGCCACCGGAATTCGCGGATCGCGCCGATGCGTTCGTCGACTACGTCTGCGCCGACATGATCCCCGCCGTTGCGCGGGAGCGGCTCGCCGATGCGGTCGATGCGTTCTGCGAGACGATTGCGTTCACTCCCGCACAGGTTCGTCGAGTATTCGAAGCTGCTCGCGCCCATGGGCTCAGGGTCAAGCTTCACGCCGATCAGCTCTCGGACGGCGGCGGCGCAGCGCTTGCCGCGGACTTCCACGCGCTTTCCGCCGATCATCTCGAGTTTGCCAGCGAGCACGGCATCGCGGCGATGGCGAGCGCCGGCACGGTGGCCGTGCTGCTTCCCGGTGCGTACTACGCGCTCCGCGAGACGCGGCGCCCGCCGATCGACGCACTGCGCGCGCACGGCGTGCCCATCGCCATCGCGACCGATTGCAATCCCGGAACGTCACCGGCGACTTCGCTGCCGCTGATGATGAATATGGCGTGCACGCTGTTCCACCTCACGGTGTCCGAAGCGCTTGCCGGCGCGACTCGCAACGCAGCGCGCGCGCTCGGCCTCGCGGACCGCGGTACGCTCGAGGTGGGCAAGCGCGCTGACCTCGCATTGTGGGACGCCGACGAGCCGGCCGAGCTCGCGTATCGCATCGGTGGCGACGCGTGTGCCGGCGTCATCCGCGAAGGCCGGGTGGTGCGTGGAGCGTTCTGATGCCGTGGCCGGTTTCACGCATGCCGTCGACGGGCGCGTCAAGGGCGGTTACATTACGCGTCACTTGCCATGATCCGCATCTATGTCGCACGCCAGCGGTACGACGCCTATCTCGTCGCCGATCGCCTGAACCAGGCCGGCATCCGTGCGCACGTGTTCAACGAGCACGCGTCGAGCATCGTCGGCGACGTGCCGCCGGACGTCGCGCAGCCGCAGGTGTGGCTCGCCGACGATGCCGATGCGCTGCGTGCGCAGGCGCTGCTGCGCGAGATGGAGCGCGAGGCGACGACTCGCACGGCGCCTCTCTTTTGCCGGAAATGCGGCGAGCAATCGCCGGGCAACTTCGAGCTTTGCTGGAACTGCGGGACCGCCATCGCCTGACGAACCGCGAGATGCTTGCGATGGTGTCGACCGATTGCGAGCCAACGGAATGCGGCCGTCCGGTGCCGTCGCCGCATTCTTCCTGCTGTCGATCGTGTCGGCGTCGGCGCACGCCGACGTGAGCGCAAGCGTCATCGCCACCGATCCCGCCGGCGCAAAGATCACGCTTGACGTCGCACAACCTCTGGCCGTTCGAAATCCTGATGTGGGGCATCCTCAGCGTCGCGGTCATGTTCGTGCTGCAGGTCGCGCGCCGGTTCGTCGGCGCAGGTCGGTGATCCGTGAATCGTCCTCAGACGGCTCGCGCATCGACATCGGCGGCGTTCCCGCGCCGGCGTACGCGTATGCGGAGCCGCGCGAACGGCTGTATACGATCCCGGTCGCTTCGCTGCGCGCCGTCGTCGGACCCCCTGAGCAGCGCTGCCGGGTCGAGCGCCGCCAGGTCGTCGAGGACCGCGGTGACGTCAACGTTCCCGGTGCAATTGTCGGCGCCGTCATCGGCGGCGTGCTCGGCCATCAGATCGGGGCCGGACGGGGCAGGGACGTGGCAACCGCCGGCGGTGCGGTCGCCGGTGCGGCGATCGGCGCGAACGTCGGCCGCGGCGGACAGGCGTATGGCCAGGACGTACAGCGGTGCGCGACGGTCCGGCGGCATGCTCACGCGGAATACTGGGAAGTCACCTACAACTTCCGGGGCGCCTTGCACCGCGTGCAAATGAGCGCGCCTCCGGGCCGCACGCTCATCGTCGACGAAAGCGGCGTGGCGCGCGGCTGATTCGCGTCGCTCAGTGATGGAAGAACGCGTTCGGCAGCCACAACGCAAGCGCCGGGAACACCGACAGCGCGACGACAAACAGCAGGATGATGATGATGAAGGGCAGCACGCCGAGCATGAGCTCCTTCAGCGGAATGTCGGGCGCGATGCCCTGGATCACGAACAGGTTCAACCCGACCGGTGGATGGATGAGTCCGGTTTCCATGACGATCGTCATGTTGACGCCGAACCAGATCGGATCGAAGCCGTGCGCGAGCAATCCCGGCATGATGACCGGCGTAATCATGAGGATGATCGCGACGGGCGGCAGGAAGAAGCCGAGCAGCAGCACCAGCACGTCCATCCAGAACAGGTATTCCCACTTCGACATCTGCAGGCTCACCAGCCACTGCGTCGCCTCCTGCGTGATGTGGAGGAAGCTCATCACGTACGTGAACAGGAATGCCATCGCGATGATCATCATGATCATGCTCGATTCCCGCGCGGTGCCGAGCAGGATCGGCTTGACATCGGACCAGCGATAACAGCGATATACCACCGCGACGACGACGATCGTCGCGAGCGCGCCGACGCCGGCGACCTCCGACGGCGTCGCGAAGCCGCCATAGAGCGTGACCATGACGACGGTGATGATCACCAGGAACGGCAGCAGCCGCGGCAGCGAGCGGAGGCGCTCGCGCGTCGTGTAGTGCTCGGCTGACACCCGGACGTTCGTCGACGCGCCCGCGTCTTTCGCGGCGCGCCGGTTCGTCCGGTGCGACTTGTACGCGACCCACAACGCGAACAGCAGCGCGAGCAGGACGCCCGGCACGATGCCCGCGATGAAAAGCCGCCCGATCGACTGCTCGACGACGATGCCGTACAGGATGAACGTGACCGATGGCGGGATCAGGATGCCGAGCGTGCCGCCCGCAGCGACAAGCCCGCCCGCGAGTCCGCCGGAATAGCCGCGCTTGCGCATCTCCGGGATGCCCATCGATCCGATCGCCGCCGCCGTCGCCGTGCTCGAGCCGCACATCGCGGCGAAGATCGAGCAGCCGACCACATTCGCGATGCCGAGCCCGCCCGGCAGCTTGTAGAGCCATCGATAGGCCGACTCGTACAGGTCGGCAGCCGCGCCGGTCTTGCCGATCGCGTCGCCCATCAGGATGAACAGCGGGATGGCGAGGAGCGTGAAGTTGTCCATTCCCTGGTAGATCGTTTCCGCGAGGTCGCCGATGTTCGCGGGCGGCATGAACACCAGCATGAACGTCACCGACACCGCGCCGAGCGCGAAGGCGACCGGCATGCCGGACAACAGGAGGATCAGTGCGATCGCGACGAACAGGACGCCAATCTCATTGGGCGTCATGGGGGTCCGTCCTCGCCGTGCCGCGGCGCATCGCGACTGTCTCGACGATCTGCACGACATACTCCAGCGCGAGCAGCGTCATGCCGACGGCCATCAGCGAATAGGGCACCCACAGGTGGGGCGCCCAGACCGAGTCGGTGGTCCAGCCTTCCGACCATGCCTCACCCGCGTATTGCCAGACCTTGACGGCGATGAACGCGCAAAGGAGAAACGACAGCACGTCGCCGACGAAGATGCGACGCCAGTTCCAGCGCGCGGACATCAGCGTCTCCAGCACTTCGGTCCCGACGTGCCCTCGCGCAGCCTGCGTGTAGCCGGCGGCGAGGAACGTTGCGCCGATCAGCAGGAATATGTTGAATTCTAGCGACCAGGTGTGCGGCTGCCTGAGGAAATAGCGCCATACGACCTCGTTCGAGATCGCGACGCACGATACCGCGATCAAGAGGCCGCCGACGAGCCCGGTCAGGGCGTTGACGGCCCTGAATGTGCGGCGAAATGCGGACCACGCAGCAGGCACGGTGCTCCTCTCCTCCCGAGGCCCTCGCCGGCGCGTCGTCCGGCGAGGGCCGGCACGCCTTTCGTCTATTCCACTGCGTTCGCCATGTCGATCAAATGCTTGCCGTCCTTCACGTTTTCCGCGAAGTTCTTCCATGCGCTTTGCTGCGCGAGCGTCTTCCATGCCGCGAATTGCTGCGCGTTCATGTCGGAGACTTTGTCACCGGCCTCGCCGAACACGTCGGCGACCTTCTGGTCATCGGCCTTGCAGGCATCGAGCGCGTACTTCTCGAGCGAATGCCCGACGTCCATCACGATCTTCTGCTGGTCGGGCGTGAGCTTGTCGTAGGTGGCCTTCGACATCAGCATCGGCTCGAACATGTACCAGAACGTGTGATCGCGCGCGGTGGTGACGTACTTCGCGACTTCCTGCAGCCGGAAGCTCATCAGCGACGCGCTCGACGTCCATAAGGCATCGACGACGCCGGACTGCATCGCGTTGTAGGTCTCGGTCGACGGAAACGTCGCGATCGATCCGCCCGCGGCCTGTAGCATCAATTCGATCTCCTTGCCGGCGCCGCGCGTCTTCAGTCCCTTCACGTCCGCGGGCAGCAGGATTGGCTTGTCGCGCGACGCGACGCCGCCCGCCTGCCAGATCCACGTGATGATCTTGACGCCGTGCTGGTCGAGATAGTCCTCCAGCCATTTGCCGATCGGTGCCTTCTCCCAGTTGTAGGCCTGCTGGTAATTCTCGATCAGCGCCGGCATCAGCGTCAGGTTCGTCGCGGGCAACTTGCCGCCCGAATACGCGAGCGGATAGACGGCCATGTCGAGCGACCCGCTCGACAGCGCGTCGAACTGCTGCGTCGCCTTGTAGAGCGAAGCGCCGGCGTAGATCTGGAACTTGACCTGCCCGTTGGTGCGTTTCTCGACCTCCTGCGCGAATCTTCGCGCCAACTGGTCGCGAAAATCGGTGTTGGCGGGGAACTGGTGCGAAATCTTGAGCACCATCGGTGCGGCGCCGGCGATGGGAATGAAAAGCAGCACGCCCACGATCGATGAAAGCACGCCAACGATCAGGCTCCTCGGATTCAGTTTCATTGGGTAATCCTCCTCAGCCAGAACTTCCATTGGAACCGGTACCGTCCGGTCCCTTGCGCAACCACTTCCGCACGCCTGCCGACGTCGCCACCTTGCCGTCGCGAAAGTATGCCTCGTGGTTCTCCTCGATTTCCGATGGCTCGTACACGTAATTCACCATGATACCCAGAGATTCCTGCAGTCCCCGTTTCGAGATGTTGGCCAGCCAGTTGAGACGATCGAGCCGCGCCCCGTTGCCGAAATGGAAGCGGGCGACGGGATCGATCGGCAGGCCGTCCTTCTTTTCCAGGACCAGATAGCGCGCGCACAGCGGGAGCAGGATGGCCTCGAGCGCCGCCGTTCCCGCGCCGTCCGCGGGCAGCTCGCCCGCGAGTGCGCTTCGGAGCGCGGCCTCGGGGTCGCGCCCGCGCGCGACCTTGGCAAACACAATCCTGTTGCGCTCGGACTCCCGTGGTTGCGCGCGGGTTCCGAGGCATTCGTCGAGCCACCGCCTGAATCGTGGCACGGGCGAAAGCGTGGCGAACGTCGTGAGGCGCGGGTACTCGCCGAGGAGGCTCTCGACGACGCGCTTGATCAGGAAGCCGCCGAACGATACGCCGCGCAATCCCGCCTGTGTGCTGGAAATCGAATAGAAGACCGCCGCGCCCGCCGAACGGGGATCCGATACCGGCATCGACTCGTCGAGCAACGGCTCGATGCTCGATGCCACGCGCTGCATCAGCGCGACCTCGACGAAGACGAGGGGCTCGTCCGGCATCCGCGGGTGAAAGAACGCGTAGCAGCGGCGATCCGATTGCAGCCGGTGACGCAGGTCGGCCCACGAACGGATCTCGTGCACCGCCTCGTAGGCCATCAGGCGTTCGAGCAGTGCGGCTGGCGAGTTCCAGGAAATGCGGCGCAACTCGAGATTGCCAAGCGCGAACCAGTCGCGGAACAGCGCCAGCAGCTCGTCGTCGATGATCGCGAGATCGGGATTCTGGCGCGAGAGCCGGATCGCATCGGCGCGCAGGTCGACGAGGAACTTCACGCCATCCTCGAGCAGGTTGAACTGCCTGAGGATCCGCAGCGAAGCGCCCGCGAGTGCCGCGCGCAATCGCAGCGCAGCGAGCCGATGCGCGGCGCCGGTGCTTTTCAGGAAGTCATCGACGAGCGGCGCGTCCGACGCTTCGACCGGGTCGGTCTGGATTGCAAGCATTCCGAGAAAACTGCGTTTCCCATCGTCGTCGAGTCCGCGATAGATCGTCGCCAGCGTGGCGACGCGTGAGCGCGCCGACGCTTCGCCTCCGATGCCGCTGACACATTCCGCCAGGATGCGTCGCACGCGCGTAACCGCGAATCGCACGCTCGGAGCCTCGATGGGAACGTCCTTGCGGCGTCCAAGCCAGTTCCACACGCTGGTCTTGTTGGGGAGCGTCATGTGATCAGTAGAGGGCGCAGCGGCGAGTTCGTTCACGCGAGCGGAAAGCGCGGTGGTTGCGGCAACGAGTCGTTGAGTCGCGGACCCGACTTCCCGGTACCGGGTCGATGCGGCAGGCGATGCACGCGGCCATGAGCAGCGCGCGCGTCCGATTGCCCTATTGTGCCGCCGTCGGCGCCGAATGCCAATCGCTTCGCTGCTGGAATGTTCGCTGCGGGAACAACGGGTATGCAGGCGCGCCGGTCGTCTCGATTGCGTCGAGGATCGCGCGACGTTCGCTGACGGCTACGCACCGCCGACAGCGTCGACGAGCGAGCCCGCCGGCGACCCCGGTGAGCAGCAGGCGGTCGAAGGGTTTCTCAAAAGTCGCCATGCAGATTCCGGCGAAGGTCACGGCGTTCTTCCTGACCGTATCGCATAACCAGAACGATCCTGATGCTGGTCACGTCCGTACCGATCAGTTCGCTCTGGCTGCCGCATCTGCTGAAGCTTTGACGGAAGCCGGCAACGTCGGGTCACTCGTCGAGAATCGCGTGCGCTCGCGCGATCGCGCCGCCGTCGGCGGTGACGACCGTCGCATCGTCGGTCGCATCGTCGTAGACGGCGCGCTGCGCGCGCCGGCGCACGACGCTCCACCACACGGCGCCGCCGCAGGCGAGCAGCAGGAACGGCCCGAACCAGAGCAGGTACGTCGTCGGCTTGACCGGCGGCTTGTACAGCACGAAATCGCCGTAGCGCGCGACGAGGTAGGCGCGGATCTCGTCGTCGCTCTTGCCGGAAACCGCGAGCTCACGCACTTCCTTCCGCAGATCCTCGGCGAGCGGCGCGTTGCTTTCGGCGAGCGTCTGGTTCTGGCAAACGAGGCAGCGCAGTTGCGTCTCGAGCGACTTCAACCGGATGTCGAGCGCCGCATCCGGCCACGCGGGAGTTGCCGCGCACAACGCGATGACCGCGCACGCGATCGCCATCGAGACTTGCTTCGACCAACCGACTACCCGGCGCGCCGCCATCGGCGTCACGACCGCTGCAGCTCGCGCACCAGCGGAATGATCGTCTGCTTCAGCACCTCGACGGTCAGCGGCCCGATCTGCTTGTAGCGGATGATGCCGGTCTTGTCGATGACGAACGTCTCGGGCACGCCATAGACGCCGAAGTCGATGCCCACGCGACCATCCTGGTCGACGATCGACAGCTTGTACGGGTCGCCGTTCGACGCGAGCCATGCGAGTCCGTCGGCGCGCTTGTCCTTGTACGCGAGGCCGATCACCGGGACGATGTTCGTCTTGGCGAGATCGACCAGCAGCGGATGCTCGACGCGGCACGACACGCACCACGACGCCCACACGTTCAGCAGCCACACCTGGCCGCGCATGTCGGCCGTGGTGAGCGTGCGATCGGGCTGGTGCAGTTCCGTCAGCGAAAATTGCGGCGCCGCCTTGCCGATCAGCGGCGACGGCACTTCGCGCGGATCGCGAAAGAGCCCGACGAAGAGAAACACCAGCACGACGACGAAGATCGCGAGCGGCAGCGACCAGCGCAGCACTCTCATATGATCCCCCCACGCTTGCGGCTCTGCCGCTGCGCTGCCCCCCGGGGGGCGGAATTCGCGCCTTGGGGCGGCCCTGCGGCTCTCATCGGCGTAGACACGCTCATGCTCCCGACAGCGCCGCCACGGCCGCCGCGAACCGATGGCGCACCGCGAGCCGATACCGCCGATCGGCCACGGTGAGGAAGCCGCCGAGCGCCATCAGCAGGCAGCCGCCCCAGATCCAGTCGACGAATGGCTTCACGTAAATGCGCACGCCCCACGCGCCCGATGCGCCGTCCGCCGTGACAGGCTCACCGAGGGAAACGTAACGATCGCCGAGGATGCGCGTCTGTATCGACGCTTCGGTCATCACCTGTCCCGATGCGCGATACGCGCGCTTCTGCGGCGTAAGCGTCGCCACTTGCTTGCCGTCGTGCGTGACGTCGACCGTCGCCACCGTTGCGTCGTAGTTGGGTCCCGCTTCCGGCGCGACGCCGCGGAACGTGTACGTGTCGCCGGCCACGTCGATGCTCTGGCCGACGTCGAGCCGCACGTCGCGTTCGACCTCGTAACCCTTGACGAGCGTGACGCCCGCGATGAACACCGCAACGCCGAGATGTGCGAGCAGCATGCCGTACCACGCAGATGCGTTGGCGCGCAGCTTGTCGGCGAAGCCACGCTGCGGCGCGTTGCGCAGTCGCTGGAGAAATACGCTCGCCGTCGACGCTGCGATCCACGCCGACATCAGCAATCCCAGCGCGACCAGTGGCTTCCACTGCCCCATCGCGAATGGCAGGAGCGCCCCCGTGGCGAGCGCCACGTAGAGCGCCCACCGAAGCTTCGTCCACAAATCGGGCACGCGCCCTTGCCGCCATGCCGTCATCGGCCCGACGCCCATCAGGAAGACGAGCGGCGCCATCAGCGGATAGAACACGGCGTTGAAGTAGGGTGGTCCGACCGAGATCTTGCCGAGGCCGAGCGCATCGATCATCAGCGGGTACAGCGTGCCGAGCAGGACGCTCGCCATCGCGGTGATGAGCAGGATGTTGTTGCCGAGGAGCATCGATTCGCGCGACACGACCGCGAATCCGCCGCCGGCCCCGACCGCGCCCGCGCGCACCGCGTAGAGCACCAGTGAACCGCCGATCACGATCGTGAGGAACGCGAGGATGAACACCCCGCGCGCGGGGTCGGTCGCAAAGGCATGCACCGACGTGAGCACGCCGGAGCGCACGAGGAACGTGCCGACGAGCGAAAGCGAAAACGCGATGATCGCGAGCAGCACCGTCCAGCTTCGAAACGCGCCGCGCTTTTCGGTCACTGCGAGCGAATGGATCAGCGCGGTGCCGACGAGCCACGGCATGAACGACGCGTTCTCGACCGGATCCCAGAACCACCAGCCGCCCCAGCCGAGCTCGTAATACGCCCACACGCTGCCCATCATGATGCCGATCGTCAGGAACGACCATGCGACGGTTGTCCACGGCCGCGACCAGCGCGCCCACGCGGCGTCGAGCCGGCCGCCGATCAGCGCGGCGATCGCGAATGCGAATGCGACCGAGAAGCCGACGTAGCCCATGTAGAGCATCGGCGGATGCACGACCATCCCGGGATCCTGCAGCAGCGGATTGAGATCGCTGCCTTCGGCGGCGGGCGGGAACATCCGCGCGAACGGATTCGACGTCAGCAGCAGGAACAGCAGGAAGCCGACGGCGATGAGTCCCATCACCGCGAGGACGCGCGCTCGAAGCGCCTGCGGCAGGTTGCGCGAAAAAAGCGTCACCGCCGCGCCCCAGCCGGCGAGCATCAGCGACCACAGCAGCAGCGAGCCTTCGTGCGAGCCCCACGTCGCCGCGAACCGGTACTGCGCCGGCAGGTGCGAGTTCGAGTTCTGCGCGACGTTCTGCACCGAGAAATCGCTGGTCACGAAACTGTAGGCGAGACATCCGAACGCGATCGCCACCAGCGCGAACTGCGCGCGCGCCGCGGGAACCGCGACCGCCATCAGCGAGCCGTCCCGGCGCGCTGCGCCGAGCATCGGCACGATGCCCTGCACGAGTGCTACGAGCAACGCCAGGATCAATGCGAAATGGCCGATTTCAGGAATCATTGTTGTGTCGTTAATTGGGGTCAGCGTTAATTGGGGTCAGAGCCGTAATACTTTGCGGACGCTGGTCCCGGTATCGTTGAATGCCGTGACGTCGAAGTATTACAGCTCTGACCCCATTTAACGGCGCATGCTCGGCATCGCCATCGCCGATTTCTGGTGCGCCTTCTCGATGGCGTCCTTCGCCTCGGGCGGCATGTAGTTCTCGTCGTGCTTCGCGAGCACTTCGGTCGCGTGAAAGGACCCGTCCGGTCCGAGCGACCCCTGCGCGACGACGCCTTTGCCTTCCTTGAAGAGATCGGGCAGCAGGCCGGTATAGGTCACGGGAATCGTTTCCGCGGTGTCGGTTACCCGGAAGTGCACGGTCAGCGAATTCGGATCGCGCGTGAGGCTGCCCGCTTCGACCAGTCCCCCGACGCGAAACGCCCGCGACTGCGGTGCTTCCTTCGCGACGACCTGCGACGGCGTGAAGAAGAACACGAGGTTCGACTGGAACGCGTTCAGCACCAGCGCGGCGGCGACGCCGAGTGCTGCCAGTGCCGCGCCGATCCACGCGAAGCGCCGATGCCGTGCCTTCATCGATGACTCCCTGCCCCGAGCAGCGGCGGCGAGTGCTGCGCCGGCTCGATCGACATCCGCAACTCGTCGAACGCGCGCTTGCGCCGCGCACGCACGGCGGCAACCTCGATGACGATGGTCAATGCGGCCGCGCCATACGCCATCCAGACGTACCACGCATAACCACCCATCGAGAAGAATTCGCTCATCGATTCCCACGCAATTCGATCAGCGACTCGAGCCAGCCCGCGCCGCGCTCGCGCTCGACGATGATCGCCTGCACGCGCGCGAGCAC
>JALYSS010000294.1 GCA_030854685.1 Pseudomonadota bacterium
CGGGGGACAACATCGCGATGACGGTGACGCTGATCGCGCCGATCGCGATGGAGGACGGGTTGCGGTTTGCGATTCGCGAAGGCGGGCGCACCGTCGGCGCCGGCGTCGTCACCAGGATCCTGGAATAACGTCGCACATCGATCCACGAACGAGAACGACGAAGAAGCGGTGAGCGAGCTTCACGCTTGTTTTCAAAGCGTGGAAGTTAAGCGTCGAATTGTCGGGCCTCAGTTGGCAAATGAGCCGCGATTCGATGGAAAATGATCGGCGAAAAGTAGGGGTGTACTTTTCGCGCTGGGATATTAGGCCAGTAGCTCAATTGGCAGAGCGGCGGTCTCCAAAACCGCAGGTTGGGGGTTCGATTCCCTCCTGGCCTGCCCTTCGCAGGGATCAGGTATCAGAGGACAGGTATCGGATTCCACCTGTGGCAGCGGCAGTGATAATTGTGGCATTGAAAAAGGATCGAGCAGGATCGAAAACGGACATCGTTGAATCGGCTGGGCGTGTATCGCGACGCACGTCGCGCCACCGGAAACGCGGATGCAACTGATGCCTGTCCTCTGACACCTGATCCCTGAAATGGACAAACTGAAGATCGCATTGGCCGTCAGCTGTGTCGCGCTCGGCGTATGGGGTTATTACTACCTCAGCGACACCGCGCTGGTGCTGCGCTTCTTGATGGTGGTCGCGGGGTTGCTGATTGGCGCCGCGGTCGCGTGGCTGTCGCAGCCGGGGAAGGAATTCTTCGCGTTCGCACAGGAAGCGTGGCAGGAATCCGGACGCGTTTCGTGGCCGACGCGCAAGGAAACGATTCAGACGACGGCGGTTGTATTCGCGTTTGTCGTGGTCATGGCGCTATTCCTCTTCGCGGTGGACTCCTCGCTCGCGTGGCTGGTCAAGATGCTGACGGGGCGGGTCGAATGATGGCGGACAAGAAGTGGTACGTCGTACATGCTTATTCGGGATTCGAAAAGAGCGTGCAGCGGACGCTGTTGGAGCGGATCAAGCGTTCCGAGCTCCAGGATCAATTCGGGCAGATCCTCGTCCCGGTCGAGGAGGTCGTCGAGATGAAAAGCGGACAGAAGGCGATCTCCGAGCGAAAGTTTTTCCCAGGGTACGTGTTGGTCGAGATGGAAATGACCGACGACACCTGGCACCTCGTGAAGAGCACGCCGAAGGTCACCGGATTCGTCGGCGGCACCGCGAATAGGCCGACGCCGATCACGCAGAAGGAAGTGGACGCGATCCTGCGCCAGGTGCAGGAGGGCGTCGAGAAGCCGCGACCGAAGGTGCTGTTCGAGCTCGGCGAAGCGGTGCGGGTCAAGGAAGGCCCGTTCGCCGACTTCCACGGCAACGTCGAGGATGTGAATTACGAGAAAAGCAAGCTTCGCGTGTCGGTGACGATCTTCGGTCGCTCGACGCCGGTGGAGCTGGATTTCTCGCAGGTCGAAAAGGCTTAAGTAATTGGGGTCCGTAATTGGGGTCAGAGATGTAGTTCCGGAACTGATCGTTCGACTTGAGGAGCATGACTCCGGAAATACATCTCTGACCCCAATTACGGAAATACATCTCTGACCCCGATTACGGACCCCAATTACGTGGCATCGCAACGAAACGGGGAGGGTCTTTGACCCGAATGAACCCGCCAGGAGACAGTGATGGCAAAGAAAGTCGTTGGTTACATCAAGCTGCAAGTGCCCGCGGGGAAAGCGAATCCGAGCCCTCCGATCGGCCCGGCGCTCGGCCAGCGCGGCCTGAACATCATGGAGTTCTGCAAGGCGTTCAACGCGCAGACGCAAGGCGTCGAGCCCGGCCTGCCGATCCCGGTGATTATCACGGCGTACGCGGACAAGAGCTTCACGTTCGTCATGAAGACGCCGCCGGCAACGGTGCTGATCAAGAAGGCGGCCAAGGTGGATAAAGGCAGCAGCAAGCCGAACGCCGACAAGGTGGGCAAGCTGACCCGCGCACAGGCCGAGGAAATCGCGAAGACCAAGCAGCCGGATCTGACGGCCGCCGATCTCGACGCCGCCGTGCGCACGATCGCCGGCAGCGCACGCAGCATGGGCATTACGGTCGAAGGAGTGAAGTGATCATGGCCGAACAGAAATCTCCGCATCTCTCGAAGCGCCTGAATATCGTTCGCGACAAGGTCAATCGCGCAAAAAATTACTCCGTCGACGAGGCCCTCACGCTCGTCAAGGAAACGGCCACCGCGAAGTTCGACGAGTCGGTCGATGTGGCCGTCAATCTTGGCGTCGACGCGAAGAAATCGGATCAGACGGTCCGCGGCTCCGTCGTGCTGCCGGCCGGCACGGGCAAGAAGGTTCGCGTCGCGGTGTTCGCACAGGGCGACAAGGCGAAGCTCGCGGAGGAAGCTGGCGCCGACATCGTCGGCTTCGACGACCTCGCGGCCAGGATCAAGGAAGGCTTCATGGATTTCGACGTCGTCATCGCGTCGCCGGATGCGATGCGCGTCGTCGGACAGCTCGGCCAGATTCTCGGTCCGCGCGGGCTGATGCCGAACCCGAAGGTCGGCACCGTGTCGGCGGACGTTGCACAGGCGGTCAGGAACGCGAAGGCTGGTCAGGTGCAGTACCGAACCGACAAAGCCGGCATCGTACAGTGCACGATCGGGCGCGCGTCGTTCTCGGCCGAGCAGCTGAAGTCGAATCTGACGACACTTATTGATGCGTTGAACAAGGCGAAGCCTGCCGGTATCAAGGGCGTTTACCTGCGCAAGGTCAGCGTCTCGAGCACGATGGGGGCGGGCGTCCGAATCGATACGGCCGGATTCGCACAATCCGCTGCGAACGCATAGGTAGATGGAATTGGCAGTGTGCCGGCGTCGTTGGCCGGTTTTGAAATCGAATCAATTTTGAGGGAACGCGCGCGGCGGCAACGTCGCTCGCGGACCGTCAAAGACCGCTGGGGCGAAAGCTCAAACGGCGGGTGCGGCGACGGGGTTCGGGGTTTCTGATACCTGACCTCTGATGCCTGATCCCTGACCCGGCGCAGATGGTGCCCCCGTACAGGATCGTCCTGAACGCAAGGTCGCCGGAACGACGTGGCGCGACAGCATGAGCGTGGTCGTCACGGATCAAGTCGAAGGTTGCCCATGGCGCATGCCGCGCCGGCGCCTTCGGTGCTAAACAAAAGGTGACTATGAGTCTCAACCTGGAACAGAAACAGGCGGTAGTCGCGGAAGTCGCGAAAGAGGTCGCCGGCGCGCAGGCGATCGTCATGGCGGAAAACCGGGGTTTGCCGGTGGCCGCGATGACGCAGCTGCGCGCGAAGGCACGTGCTTCGGGCGTGTACTTCCGGGTGGTCAAGAACACGCTTGTGCGCCGGGCGGTCGCCGACACGCCGTTTGCCATGCTGGCCGACAAGATGATCGGTCCGCTGGCCTATGGCATCGGCAATGACGCGGTAGCCGTCGCGAAAGTCCTGAACGACTTCGCAAAGGGCAACGAGAAGTTCGTGATCGCCGGCGGTGCAATGCCGGGCAAGGTAATGTCGCCGAAGGAGATCGCCACGCTGGCCGCGCTGGCGTCCCGCAACGAATTACTTGCGAAGCTGATGGGCACGATGCAGGCGCCCATCGCGAAGTTCGTCCGCACGATGAACGAGGTGCCCGCGAAGTTCGCGCGCACGCTCGCAGCCGTGTGCGATGCGAAGCCCGCGACTTGATTTTTGAACTCCGCACACCCATATCAACTTGTTACGTCAGGAGCATTAAATGTCCGCTGTGCAAACTGAAATCCTCGACAAGATCTCGTCGATGACCGTCCTGGAACTCTCCGAGCTGATCAAGGCGATGGAAGACAAATTCGGCGTCTCGGCCGCCGCTGCCGTCGCGGTTGCCGCACCCGCCGGAGGCGCTGCTCCGGCCGCCGCTGCGGAAGAGCAAACCGAATTCACGGTCGTTCTGAACGCGTTCGGTGACAACAAGGTGAACGTCATCAAGGCGGTGCGTGAATTGACGGGCCTCGGTCTCAAGGAAGCGAAGGACCTGGTCGACGGCGCTCCCAAGCCGGTCAAGGAAGGCATTCCGAAGGCCGACGCCGAAGCCGCGAAGAAGAAACTGGAAGACGCCGGGGCCAAAGTAGAAGTGAAGTGATGGGGTCGCAAGGCTGACGCCGCGACCCCATGGAAAAATCACTACGTTGAGTGGTGATGGGCGAGCTGATTACCCGGGAATCGCGGGCAAACCCCGACGATTTCCGGTGGAAAGAGCAGCAGGTTCGGCGGCGTTCGCCGCCGACCGCGAGCTGGATGCGCAGGGCCTCTGCCGAAGACGGAGGAAATCGGATTTCCTGAAAAGTCCGATTTCCTTTGTCTTCCGAATCGACTGCGGAAGACAGGTTTGGTCGGACGTCGCCCGAGAATGGTGACGTCGTCCGCCAGCGGCTGGTAGCGGCCAGCCACCAGGCCAGGGGCGCAATGCTCCCGGACAGTCAGGCAGCTCGCCCGATGCATCGCTTCACGCGGTGCCGGGCGGCTATCCAGCGCAGCACCACAGCATTTACCGACCCGGAGACTGGACGATCCAAGCCATGGCGACCACTCACGCTACGCCGTACACGTTTACAGAAAAGAAGCGCATTCGCAAGAGTTTCGCGAAGCGCGCCAGCGTTTTGAAGGTGCCGTTTCTGCTCGAGACGCAGCTCGCTTCGTATCGCGCATTCCTGCAAGCGCTCACCCCCGGAATGGAGCGCAAGAACGAAGGCTTGCAGGCCGCGTTCACCTCGATATTTCCCATTTCGAGCCATTCAGGCAACGCGCGGCTCGAGTTCGTCATGTTTTCGCTGTTGCCGCCGGCGTTCGACGTCGTCGAGTGCCAGCAACGCGGCCTCACCTATTGCTCGGCGCTCCGCGCGAAAGTGCGTCTCGTGATCATGGATCGCGAAGCTCCGAAGGACACGATCAAGGAAGTGAAGGAGCAGGAGGTCTACATGGGCGAAATGCCGCTCATGACCGACAACGGCTCGTTCATCATCAACGGCACCGAGCGCGTCATCGTGTCGCAACTGCACCGGTCGCCCGGCGTGTTCTTCGAGCACGACCGCGGCAAGACGCATTCGTCGGGCAAGCTGCTGTTCTCGGCGCGCGTCATTCCCTACCGTGGCTCGTGGCTCGACTTCGAATTCGACCCGAAGGACTTCCTGTTCTTCCGCGTCGACCGCCGCCGCAAGATGCCGGTGACCACGCTCCTGAAGGCGATCGGCCTCACCAACGAGGACATCCTGCGCGAGTTCTTCGTGTTCGACACGTTCCACCTGTCGACCAAGGGCATCGCGCTCGAATTCGTTCCCGAGCGGCTGCGCGGCGAAATGGCACGCTTCGACATCATCGGCAAGGACGGCAAGGTCGTCGTGCCGAAGGACAAGCGCATCACCACGCGCAACCTGCGCGACATGAGTGATACCGGCGTGAAGCGCATCGGCGTGCCTGCCGACTATGTGATCGGCCGCTCGCTGGCGACGAAAGTCGTCGACAAGTCGACCGGCGAGGTGCTCGCCAAGGCGAACGACGAGGTGACGGAAGACCTGCTCACCAAGCTGTCGGCGGCCGGCATCGGCGAGATCAAGACGATCTACACGAACGACCTCGACATGGGCCCGTTCATCTCGCAGACGCTGCGCACCGACGACACGCCTGACCAGTACGCCGCCAAGGTCGGGATCTACCGGATGATGCGTCCCGGCGAGCCGCCGACCGAAGACGCCGTCGAGGCGCTGTTCCGCGGTCTGTTCTTCGCCGAGGAGCGCTACGACCTGTCGGCCGTCGGCCGGATGAAGTTCAACCGTCGCGTGGGCCGTGAAGAGCTGAAGGGCACGGGGACGCTGACGAACGACGACATCATCGCCGTCATCAAGATCCTCGTGGAACTGCGCAATGGTCGTGGCGAAGTCGACGATATCGACCACCTCGGGAATCGTCGCGTGCGTTCGGTCGGCGAGCTCGCCGAAAACCAGTTCCGCTCGGGGCTGGTGCGCGTCGAGCGCGCGGTGCGGGAGCGGCTTGGCCAGGCCGAAAGCGAAAACCTGCTGCCGCACGACCTGATCAATGCAAAGCCGATCAGCGCGGCGATCAAGGAGTTCTTCGGCTCGTCGCAGCTTTCGCAGTTCATGGACCAGACGAACCCGCTGTCCGAAATCACGCACAAGCGGCGCGTGTCGGCGCTGGGGCCGGGAGGCCTCACGCGCGAGCGCGCAGGCTTCGAAGTGCGCGACGTGCACCCGACGCATTACGGTCGCGTGTGCCCGATCGAGACGCCGGAAGGTCCGAACATCGGCCTCATCAACTCGCTCGCGCTGTACGCGCGCACCAACGAGTACGGCTTCCTCGAGACGCCGTACCGGAAGGTCGTCGACAGCAAGGTGACTGACGAGATTCACTATCTGTCGGCGATCGAGGAAGGTCAGTACGTGATCGCGCAGGCGAACGCGAAGATCGACCCCAAGGGGAAGCTCGCGGACGAGCTCGTATCGTGCCGCAACCGCAACGAATTCATGCTGTCGTCGCCCGACAAGATCCAGTACATGGACGTGGCGCCGGCGCAGATCGTCTCGGTCGCCGCTTCGCTGATTCCGTTCCTCGAGCACGATGACGCGAACCGCGCGTTGATGGGCTCGAACATGCAGCGGCAGGCGGTGCCTTGCCTGCGTCCGGAGAAGCCGCTCGTCGGCACAGGCGTCGAACGCACGGCGGCCGTCGACAGCGGCACCGCGGTGATGGCGCGTCGCGGGGGCAAGGTCGATTACGTCGATGCGAGCCGGATCGTCGTGCGGGTCCACGACACGGAAACCGCGGCGGGCGAAGTCGGCGTCGACATCTACAACCTGACGAAGTACAAGCGCAGCAACCAGAACACCAACATCAACCAGCGGCCGCTGGTGGAGATCGGCGATCAGATCGCCAGGGGCGACGTCATCGCCGACGGCGCGTCGACCGACATGGGTGAGCTGGCGCTCGGCCAGAACATGCTGGTCGCGTTCATGCCCTGGAATGGCTACAACTACGAGGACTCGATCCTGATCAGCGAGCGCGTCGTCAGCGACGACCGTTACACGTCGATTCACATCGAGGAGCTGTCGGTCGTTGCCCGCGACACCAAGCTCGGGGCCGAGGAAATCACGCGCGACATCAGCTCGCTCGGCGAAGGACAGCTCGGGCGTCTCGACGACGCGGGCATCGTCTACATCGGCGCCGAAGTCGAAGCCGGTGACGTGCTGGTCGGCAAGGTCACGCCGAAGGGCGAGACGCAACTGACGCCGGAAGAGAAGCTGCTTCGCGCGATCTTCGGCGAAAAGGCGTCCGACGTGAAGGACACGAGTTTGCGGGTGCCGTCCGGCATCTCGGGAACCGTCATCGACGTGCAGGTGTTCACGCGTGAAGGCATCGAGCGCGACAAGCGCGCGACACAGATCATCGAGGACGAGCTCAAGAGCTATCGCAAGGACCTGAACGATCAATTGCGGATCGTCGAGAACGACGCTTACGCGCGGATCGAGCGGCTGTTGTCGAACAAGGTGGTCAACGGCGGTCCGAAGCGGCTCGCGAAGGGCGCGAAGATCACGAAGGAATACCTGGACAGCGTTCCGCGCCACGACTGGTTCGACATCCGGCTCGCGGCGGAGGAGTCGGCGCGCCAGCTCGAGGCGAGCAAGGACTCGCTTGCCGCGTTGCGCGTCACGTTCGACCAGATGTTCGAGCAGAAGAAGAAGAAACTGACGCAGGGCGACGAATTGCCTCCCGGTGTGCAGAAGATGGTCAAGGTGTACGTCGCGGTCAAGCGTCGCCTGCAGCCGGGCGACAAGATGGCCGGGCGCCACGGCAACAAGGGCGTCGTGTCGAAGATCGTGCCGATCGAGGACATGCCGTACATGGCCGATGGCACGCCGGTCGACATCGTGCTGAATCCGCTCGGCGTGCCGTCGCGGATGAACGTCGGCCAGATTCTCGAGGTCCATCTTGGATGGGCGGCGAAAGGCATCGGCAGCCGCATCGCCGAAATGCTGAAGGCCGAGCGCAAAGCGGCAGAACTGCGCAAGTTCCTCGAGAAGGTCTACAACGGAACGGGCCGCCACGAAAACCTCGCCGCGCTCGACGACGGCGAAATTGAACACCTCGCGCACAATCTCACGGACGGCGTGCCGTTCGCGACGCCGGTGTTCGACGGTGCCACCGAAGAGGAGATCAAGGGCATGCTGGAACTCGCCGGTCTTCCCACGAGCGGCCAGGTAACGCTGCACGACGGCCGCAGCGGAGAGGCGTTCGATCGTCCGGTCACCGTGGGCTTCATGCACGTGCTGAAGCTTCACCATCTGGTCGACGACAAGATGCACGCGCGCTCCACGGGCCCGTACAGCCTCGTCACGCAGCAACCGCTCGGCGGCAAGGCGCAGTTCGGCGGCCAGCGCTTCGGCGAAATGGAAGTGTGGGCACTCGAGGCGTACGGCGCGGCGTACACGCTGCAGGAAATGCTCACGGTCAAGTCGGACGACGTGAACGGACGGACGAAGGTCTACGAGAACATCGTCAAGGGCGAGCACCGCATCGAGGCCGGTATGCCGGAATCGTTCAACGTGCTGGTGAAGGAAATCCGCTCACTCGCCATCGACGTCGATATGGACCGCGACTAGCGTCGCTTTCAGCTATCAGCTATCCGCAACTACGTATTCAGGCCATAACGCTATTCACTGCCGGTTTCGAGTCAGCACGCGGCGTCTTTGCCGATAGCTGACAGCCGACAGCCGATAGCGGAACTCGGAGAGTTCGCATGAAAGCATTGCTCGATCTGTTCAAGCAGGTAACGCAGGAAGAGGAATTCGACGCGATCAAGATCGGCCTCGCGTCGCCGGAGAAGATCCGTTCGTGGTCGTACGGCGAAGTGAAGAAGCCGGAAACGATCAACTACCGCACGTTCAAGCCCGAGCGTGATGGCCTCTTCTGCGCGAAGATTTTCGGGCCCGTGAAGGACTACGAGTGCCTGTGCGGCAAGTACAAGCGGCTCAAGCACCGCGGCGTGATCTGCGAAAAGTGCGGAGTAGAAGTGACGCTCGCGAAGGTGCGCCGCGAGCGGATGGGCCACATCGAACTGGCCTCCCCGGTCGCGCACATCTGGTTCCTGAAGAGCCTGCCGTCGCGGATGGGGATGGTGCTCGACATGACGCTGCGCGACATTGAGCGCGTTCTGTATTTCGAAGCGTTCGTCGTCACCGACCCGGGTCTCACGCCGCTCAACCGCGCGCAGCTCCTGACCGAGGACGACTACCTCGCCAAGCTCGAGCAGCATGGCGACGACTTCTCGGCGACGATGGGTGCGGAGGGCATTCGCGTGCTCCTGAAGTCGCTCGATGTCATGCGCGAAATCGACAAACTGCGCAAGGAGCTCGAGGCAACCGGCTCGGATACGAAGATCAAGAAGATCGCCAAGCGCCTGAAGGTGCTCGAGGCGTTCAACAAGTCGGGCATCAAGCCCGAGTGGATGATCCTCGAGGTGCTGCCGGTGCTGCCGCCGGAGCTGCGCCCGCTCGTCCCGCTGGATGGCGGCCGCTTCGCGACGTCCGACCTGAATGACCTCTATCGCCGCGTCATCAACCGCAACAACCGGTTGAAGCGGCTGCTCGAGCTCAAGGCGCCCGACATCATCGTCCGCAACGAAAAGCGGATGCTGCAGGAAGCGGTCGACTCGCTGCTCGACAACGGCCGTCGCGGCAAGGCGATGACCGGCGCCAACAAGCGGCCGCTGAAGTCGCTCGCCGACATGATCAAGGGCAAGGGCGGTCGTTTTCGCCAGAACCTGCTGGGCAAGCGCGTCGACTACTCGGGGCGTTCGGTCATTGTCGTCGGTCCGCAACTGAAGTTGCATCAGTGCGGGCTGCCGAAGCTGATGGCGCTCGAGCTCTTCAAGCCGTTCATCTTCAACAAGCTCGAAACGATGGGCTTGGCGACGACGATCAAGGCGGCGAAGAAGATGGTCGAGGCGCAGGAGCCCGTCGTCTGGGACATCCTGGAAGACGTGATTCGCGAGCATCCGGTGCTGCTCAATCGCGCGCCGACGCTCCATCGTCTGGGCATCCAGGCATTCGAGCCGGTGCTGATCGAGGGCAAGGCGATCCAGTTGCACCCGCTGGTTTGCACGGCGTTCAACGCCGACTTCGACGGCGACCAGATGGCGGTTCACGTGCCGCTGTCGCTCGAGGCGCAGATGGAAGCGCGCACGCTGATGCTCGCGTCGAACAACGTGCTGCTGCCGTCGAACGGCGAGCCGTGCATCGTGCCGTCGCAGGACATCGTGCTCGGACTCTACTATGCAACGCGCGAGAAGATCGGCGCGCTCGGTGACGGTGCCGCGTTCGCGGACGTCTCGGAAGCGTCGCGCGCGTACGAATCGCGCCAGGCCGAGCTGCACGCCCGCGTCAAGGTGCGCATCAAGGAAGTCGACGTCAAGGTCGGCGAGGAAGGACAAACCGAGCGGATCGAGAAGATCACGCGCTACGACACGACGATCGGTCGCGCGCTGCTCTCCGAGATCCTGCCGCCCGGCTTGCCGTTCAGCTACATCAACAAGCCGCTCAAGAAGAAGGAAATCTCGCGCATCATCAATGCGAGCTTCCGCCGCTGCGGCCTGCGTGAAACGGTCATTTTCGCCGACAAGCTGATGCAGGCGGGATACAGCCTCGCGACGCGCGGCGGTATTTCATTCGCCGCCGACGACATGCTGGTCCCGGCCGAGAAAGTCAAGATCATCGCGGACTCCGAAGCGCAGGTGAAGGAGATCGAGGCGCAGTACACGTCGGGTCTCGTCACGCAGGGCGAGCGCTACAACAAGGTCGTCGATATCTGGGGCCGGGCCGGCGACGACATCGCGAAGGCGATGATGGCGCAGCTCGGCACGATGGAAGTGATCGACGCCGACGGCAAGACGGTCAAGCAGGACTCGTTCAATTCCATCTTCATGATGGCCGATTCGGGCGCGCGCGGCTCGGCGGCGCAGATCCGGCAGCTGGCCGGCATGCGCGGGCTGATGGCCAAGCCGGACGGCTCGATCATCGAAACACCGATCACGGCAAACTTCCGCGAGGGCCTCAACGTGCTGCAGTACTTCATCAGCACGCACGGCGCACGGAAGGGCCTGGCGGACACTGCGTTGAAGACGGCGAACTCGGGATATCTCACGCGCCGCCTCGTCGACGTGACGCAGGACCTCGTGGTCACCGAAGACGATTGCGAAACGCGTAATGGCGTGGCGATGAAGGCGCTCGTCGAAGGCGGTGAAGTGATCGAGCCGCTGCGCGAGCGCATCCTCGGCCGAGTCTCGGCATGGGACATCATCAATCCGGAATCGCAGGAGACGCTTTTCGAAGCGGGCACGCTGCTGGGCGAAGACGAAGTCGAGCGCATCGAAACGCTGGGCATCGACGAGGTCAAGGTGCGCACGCCGCTCACCTGCGATACCCGCTACGGCTTGTGCGCGGCGTGTTACGGCCGCGATCTTGGCCGTGGTCACCTGGTCAACGTCGGCGAAGCGGTCGGCGTGATCGCCGCGCAGTCGATCGGTGAACCGGGAACGCAGCTCACGATGCGAACGTTCCACATCGGCGGCGCGGCGTCACGGACGGCGGCGGCTTCGCAGGTCGAGTCGAAGTCGGCGGGCACGGTGCGCTTCTCGGCGCTGATGCGTTACGTCACCAACGCCAAGAACGAGCTCGTGGTCATCGCGCGCTCCGGCGAAGTGATGATCCACGACGACAACGGCCGCGAGCGCGAACGCCACAAGGTGCCGTACGGCGCGACGCTGCAGGTGAAGGATGGCGACACTGCCAAGGCCGGCAAGATCCTCGCGCAGTGGGATGCGACGGCGCGGCCGATCATCACCGAGTACGCCGGCACGGTGAAGTTCGAGAACGTCGAGGAAGGCGTGACGGTGGCGAAGCAGGTCGACGACGTGACGGGGCTTTCAACGCTCGTCGTCATCGACCCGAAGCGACGCGCCGGCACGACCGCGAAAGGCGTGCGCCCGCAGGTCAAGCTGCTCGACGCGAACGGTGAGGAAATCAAGATTGCCGGGTCGGACCTGCTGGTCAACATCACGTTCCAGCTGGGCTCGATCATCACGGTCAAGGACGGCCAGCAGGTGGCCGTCGGCGAGGTGCTCGCCCGGGTCCCGCAGGAGACGTCGAAGACGCGCGACATCACGGGCGGCCTGCCGCGCGTGGCCGAGCTGTTCGAGGCGCGTGCGCCTAAGGATGCCGGAACGCTGGCGGAAGTCACGGGCACCGTGTCATTCGGCAAGGACACGAAGGGCAAGCAGCGTCTGGTCATCACCGACATGGACGGCGTGGCTCACGAGTACCTGATTCCGAAGGACAAGCACGTGACGGCGCACGATGGCCAGGTGGTCAACAAGGGCGAGATCATCGTCGACGGTCCTGCCGACCCGCACGACATACTGCGGCTTCTCGGCGTCGAGGCGCTCGCGCGCTACATCACCGACGAAGTGCAGGACGTTTATCGGCTGCAGGGCGTGAAGATCAACGACAAGCACATCGAAGTGATCGTGCGCCAGATGTTGCGTCGCGTGCAGGTGCAGGACCCGGGTGATACGCGCTTCATCCTCGGCGAGCAGGTCGAGCGTTCGGATCTGCTGGACGAGAACGACAAGCTGCGCCACGACGAGACGAAGCAACCGGCGACGTACGAGCACATGCTGCTCGGCATCACCAAGGCGTCGCTCTCGACCGATTCGTTCATCTCGGCGGCCTCGTTCCAGGAGACGACGCGCGTGCTGACCGAAGCGGCGATCATGGGCAAGCGCGACGAGCTGCGCGGGTTGAAGGAGAACGTCATCGTCGGACGGCTGATCCCGGCGGGTACCGGTCTGGCGTATCACACCGCGCGCCGGCGCGTGAAGCTCCTCGGGCCGGATGCGGTATTGGTGACCGAAGAAGCGCCGGCGGCAGTGGCGCCGACGTCGGAGGTGTCTGCGAACGCGGCATAACGCACCGTCGTGGCGTCAAGGAAAAAACCGGCGAGCGATCGCCGGTTTTTTTGGTGGCCGATCCTCTGACGCTACTCCCTCACGGTTTCGTCCCGATCATGAAAAAGTGATCCAGATCGTCGACGAACAGCGCGAAGGCCCAGGCAAGTATCAACGCACAATCATAGGGTCAGAGGAGAACGATCGCTCACTCTGAAGCTATTTGCCGAGCTTTTCCCGGGCGAGCTTGAACTGCTTGTCGAAGGCGTCGAGCACGAGTTTCACGTGCTTCGCGTCCTCCGAGGGCGTTATTTCGGCGTCGGAAATGCCGGTTCCTTCGCAACCCACGATGGCGCCGGTCTTGCCGCGCCAGCGCTTGTTGATGACCTCCAGGTTGATGCGGCAACGCACGAGCTTTTCCGGTTTGTCCCACCCGTTGGCCGCTTCGGCGCTGCGCTTGAAACCGAGCTTCTCGAGCCCGGTCATCACCTCCGAAATCCGCCGCAGCGCCCGCGCGTCGTAGTTGGGATCGTTACGCCAGAACTGGGTTTCGATGAAGACCTTGTTGCCGGCCGCATCACGCATGTAGACATACGGCGTGATCGAATGCGTGGCCGGGTCTGTGCCCTCCGCGGGCTGCGCCGGCACGTTGGATGCGGCGAGCGTCAGTACGAAGCCAATTGCATAAGGGATCGATTTCAGCATTGCATCACGCCTCTCGAGATAGGATCCCGTTTTTAGCATACGGCGACCGATCGACGTTCGTAAATCGACGACCAGAGCCGATCGCCCCGCCAGCGCTCAGATGGCCGGCGACAAAACGCCGCCGTCGCCGGCTCGCGGCGCTCGTCCATCCAGCATGATCCGCCAGATGCCGGAAAAGAGCAGCCAAAAGCCAGCGAGCAGGCCGATGAACGGGATCGACGATGCCGGCCAGCCCCAAGCGATCAAACCGCCGATGATGATCGACAGGATGCCGTCGATGAGCACCCATACCCACCCTTTGACCGGTCTCAGCCTGAACGCGAGGATCAGCCGGATGATGCCCCCTGCAAACAGGAAGGCGCCGATCCACAACGCAAGCGTCGCGATGCCGGCGACCGGGAAGAGCAGGATGATCAAGCCGAGGACGAGCGTGACGATGCCGGCGACGAGCTTCCATCCGAAGCCTCTCCTGCGCCGCGTCTGGAACGCATGCACGATTTCGATGATGCCGGCGAACACGAGCAGCCACGCGAGCGTCAGCGCGGTGGCGAGCGCGGCGATTTCCGGCATCAGGAGCGCGAGGATGCCGATGATGATCAGCAATATTCCCCACAAAATGGACCAGCCGCGGCTGCGGGTGGAGGTTCCGGGCATGGAAGGGGTGGCTTGCGGGGTGGCCATGTCTTTTCTCCTGTGGGACGGGTTTGACAGGGATGCGCCTGGGTTTGGAGCAGGATTCCACTCGTGAAGCCGGAACGGCGTTGTCGCTCACGACGGTGCCGATCAAGTAGCAGCGCATCTGCCGCGATTCCATTCCGGCATGACCGGCAGTTGCCGTTCCGGCCGTAAGCCACGATCGCTTCGACGCGCATCGAAGCGATCATGATACGTGAGCCCGACTCAAACGATCGTCGCACCGGTACACCGATTGCATGAGTCCGCCGGCCAGGATTGCCGATCACGGCCAGCGGTCGACGCCGACAAGCCCGCGATTCGGCCGGCGAACGCCTGGGCGAGCACCGTCGCGAGTTCGGAACCGGACTTCGAAAACGTGGGCTTCGAAAACGTTGACGAAAAGCTTGTAATCGCCCTATAATCGCGGTCTTTTCGCCCCTTGGTTACCAGCAACGATCGGCAACCGGAGGGTTACGCGTACCCGGCCTGCGCAATCGAGCGGAGCCGCGGCGCAAAAAAGTGGCCTAAGCCGGCGCCTTGCGGACTTTCGCGGGGCTTGATGCTTGGGCCACTTTGATTTGTGCGTCATGAGCCATGCGGTCCGCAGTGAGCAGGCGGATCTTGCACACTCAGGAAAACCAGAGCGGAAACGTTAGATGCCAACCATCAATCAACTCGTCCGGAAGGGCCGCCAGCCCCCCGTCTCGAAGAGCAAGGTCCCGGCGCTGCAGCAAAGCCCCCAGAAGCGCGGCGTATGCACGCGGGTCTACACGACGACGCCGAAGAAGCCGAACTCCGCTCTGCGCAAGGTCGCCAAGGTGCGACTGACCAACGGCTTCGAAGTGATCAGTTACATCGGTGGCGAGGGTCACAACCTGCAGGAGCACTCGGTCGTGCTGCTCCGTGGCGGCCGGGTCAAGGATTTGCCCGGCGTGCGCTATCACATGGTGCGCGGTGCGCTCGATACCGCGGGCGTCAAGGACCGCAAGCAGGCGCGCTCCAAGTACGGTACGAAGAAGCCCAAGTCCTGACCAGAATTTGACGCGCCGAATCGACGGGCTCCGCCCGCGATTCGGCGGAAGATAACCGGCGAAAAGTAGGGTTTCACTTTTCGACGAATGGAGTCGATATGCCCAGACGTAGAGAAATTCCCAAGCGCGAGATCCTGCCGGATCCGAAGCACCTGAACGTCGATGTCGCGAAGTTCATCAACGTGCTGATGGAAAGCGGCAAGAAGTCGGTCGCCGAACGCATCGTCTACGGCGCGTTCGAGCAAATCTCGAAAAAAGGCGGCAAGGAACCGCTCGAAGTCTTCAATCAGGCGCTCCAGAACTCGCGTCCGATGGTCGAGGTCAAGAGCCGTCGCGTCGGTGGCGCGAATTTCCAGGTGCCGGTCGAAGTGCGTCCGGTGCGTCGGATGGCGCTTGCCATGCGCTGGCTGCGCGAAGCGGCACGCAAGCGCGGCGAGAAGTCGATGGGCCAGCGCCTGGCCGCGGAACTGCTGGAAGCGTCCGAAGGTCGCGGCGGCGCGGTGAAGAAGCGCGAGGAAGTGCACCGCATGGCCGAAGCCAACAAGGCGTTCTCGCATTTTCGGTTTTGAAACCTTGGGATGAGGCCCGCGGGTTTTAAAAACCTCCGGATGAGGCACGGTTTTTAAAGCGCACATAAAAAGCATCAGAGCGAATTTCACGAGCAATGGACAAATGCATTCCATTGCTCGGGCGACTGAATTCAAATGCCACGAATTACCCCCATCGACCGGTATCGCAACATCGGCATCAGTGCGCACATTGATGCCGGCAAGACCACGACCACCGAACGCATCCTCTTCTACACCGGCGTCTCGCACAAGATGGGCAAGGTGCACGACGGCGCGGCCGTGATGGACTGGATGGAGCAGGAGCGCGAGCGCGGCATTACGATCACGTCCGCCGCCACTACCTGCTTCTGGAAAGGGATGGACGGCGGCTATCCCGAGCACCGGATCAACATCATCGACACGCCGGGCCACGTCGACTTCACGATCGAAGTCGAGCGCTCGATGCGCGTGCTCGACGGCGCGTGCATGGTCTACGACTCCGTCGGCGGCGTGCAGCCGCAATCGGAAACCGTCTGGCGCCAGGCGAACAAGTACAAGGTGCCGCGGCTCGCGTTCGTCAACAAGATGGATCGCGTCGGCGCGAACTTCTTCAAGGTCTACGACCAGATGAAGAGCCGCCTCAAGGCAAACCCGGTGGTGATCCAGGTGCCGATCGGCGCCGAGGACAAGTTCGCCGGCGTCGTCGATCTGGTGAAGATGAAAGCGATCTACTGGGACGATTCGTCGCAGGGCATGAAGTACGACATGCGCGAGGTCCCGGCCGAGCTTATCGACGTAGCGACCGAGTGGCGCGAAAAGATGCTCGAAAACGCGGCAGAGGCGAACGAGGAGCTGATGAACCGCTACCTCGAGGACGGCGCGCTCTCGGTCGACGAGATCAGGAAGGGGCTGCGGATACGCACAATCGCCGGCGAAATCGTGCCGATGCTCTGCGGCTCCGCGTTCAAGAACAAGGGTGTCCAGGCGATGCTCGACGCGGTGATCGACTACATGCCCGCGCCGACCGACATTCCGCCGGTCAGGGGCGAGCTCGAAAACGGCACCGAGGGTCAGCGCAGGGCGTCCGACGACGAGCCGTTCGCGGGTCTCGCGTTCAAGATCATGACCGACCCCTTCGTTGGCCAGCTCGTATTCTTTCGCGTCTACTCCGGCGTGGTGAATTCGGGCGACACGGTCTACAACCCGGTCAAGGGCAGGAAGGAACGGCTCGGTCGCATCCTGCAAATGCACGCCAACGAGCGCAAGGACATCAAGGAAGTGCGCGCCGGCGACATTGCCGCGGCGGTCGGCTTGAGGGAAGCGACGACTGGCGACACGCTGTGCGACCCGACCAAGGTCATCACGCTCGAGAAGATGATTTTCCCCGAGCCGGTGATTCACGTCGCGGTCGAGCCGAAGACGAAGGTCGACCAGGAAAAGATGGGCATCGCGCTCAATCGCCTGGCACAGGAGGACCCGTCGTTTCGCGTGCGTACCGACGAAGAGTCGGGTCAGACGATCATCTCCGGCATGGGCGAGTTGCACCTCGAAATTCTCGTCGACCGGATGAAGCGCGAATTCGGCGTCGAAGCGAATGTTGGCGCTCCGCAGGTCGCGTATCGCGAAGCGATCAAGAAGCCGGTCGAGGTCGAAGGCAAGTTCATCAAGCAGTCGGGCGGACGCGGCCAGTATGGTCACGTGTGGCTCAAAATGGAGCCGAACGAGCCGGGCAAGGGCTTCGAGTTCGTCGACGCGATCAAGGGCGGCACGGTTCCGCGCGAATACATCCCGGCCGTCAACAAGGGACTCCTCGAAACGTTGCCGAACGGCGTGCTGGCGGGCTTCCCCGTCGTTGACGTCAAGGTCACGCTGTTCGACGGCTCGTACCACGACGTCGACTCGAACGAAAACGCATTCAAGATGGCGGCATCGATTGCGTTCAAGGACGGCATGCGCAAGGCCAGTCCCGCGCTGCTCGAGCCGATGATGGCGGTCGAAGTCGAGACGCCGGAGGACTTCATGGGTAACGTCGTGGGCGATCTGTCCTCGCGGCGAGGCATGATCCAGGGGATGGACGAGAATCCGACGGGCAAGGTAATCAAGGCCGAAGTACCGCTCGCCGAAATGTTCGGGTATTCGACGACACTGCGGTCGCTGTCGCAGGGACGCGCAACGTACACGATGGAATTCAAGCATTACACCGAGGCGCCGAAGAACGTCGCCGAGGCGGTCATCAGGCGTGACGGACAAAAGTGAAACCCTGCTTTTGTCCGGGCAATTTTCCATCAAATCGCGGGAAAAGCCCGTCGATTTGACGCGGAAAAATCAACGAAAAGGCCGGAGACAGCGTCATGGCGAAGAGTAAATTCCAGCGTACGAAGCCGCACGTGAACGTGGGTACGATTGGTCACGTGGATCACGGGAAGACGACGCTGACGGCGGCGCT
>JALYSS010000297.1 GCA_030854685.1 Pseudomonadota bacterium
GAAAGAGCCTGCCGAATTACCGGCGTTACCCGCGAGGAGCATTTGCGCGCCAGCCATTGCAAGCCTTGGCGCGATGCGACCAATGAAGAGCGTTTAGACGGCGAGAACGGCCTGCTGCTGACACCGAATGCCGATCATCTATTTGATCGCGGCTTTATAGGCTTCGAGGACAACGGCGACGTTTTGATCTCGCCCGTGGCACATGCTGAGTCCCTTGCTCGTATGGGGCTTGACCCCCAGTACTCGCGCAACGTTGGCAAATTTGGGGCGGGACAGCGTCACTATCTGGCATTCCACCGCGAGTACGTATTGCTTCGTTCGCGATTTCTTGAAGGAATATCGGGGTGACTGAGTACGAGAGTTTGTTGCCGGGGGCTCGTTGTCTAGACGACGTCCACGAAGTCGGTGCTGCCGCGCTCGCGCAGGGACCTGCAGGACCGCGTATCGATAATCCTGATGTTTCGGCCGAATGGCGCTGCCGCTCGTCAACACGTACGCGTTCGACTGAGGCTTCGCATCCGACATACCGGGTGGTGCCATCGCGGCTTGCCGTGTAGCACCAACGCGCTGCAGTCGCGTCGATTCATCTCGGAAAGACCCTGATGTCGACGACCACCATCCGACTGCCGGAATACCTCAAAGCGCGCGTCGCGGCGGCCGCCAAGCGTGCCGGCAAGACCGCTCACAGCTTTATCGTCGAAGCCATTGCGGAAAAGGCAGAACTGGAAGAACGGCGGAACGAGTTCGACGACGTCGCCGAACGCCGGTTTGCCGAGATCATCGCGTCGGGCAAGGCCATTTCGTGGCGCGAGATGCGCACCTACCTCGAAGATCGATTGGCAGGCAAGGCAACACGGCGACCGGTGGCGAGAAAGCCCGTTTGCTGAAATGGCGCGAATCGAGCTCGCACCGGAAGCAGGCGACGATCTCGACCGTATTTTTGATTATCTGTCTCGGCACGACGCCGAAGGCGCTTCCGCGTGCATCCAGCAGATCATTCATGCAATCTCGGTGCTCGAGAGCAATCCGCTCATTGGGCAGCCCGCGCGACGGGATACGCGCGAGCTAATCATCGGGCGGCCAACCCGCGGCTACGTGGCGTTGTATCGGCACGTGTCCGAAGTCGACACTGTCTTTGTGCTCGCTTTGCGCAGCCAGCGTGAGGCCGGTTGCAGGCAGGTGTGAGGTGGATAGCGTCTTGTGACCACCGGCGCGATGGCCGAATCGTCGGACCGAGCCGCTTCTTGGTCGGAGACCGAGGCGTTATGCCACACGGGAAGTCGAAGCGAGGCAGCACTTCGTGGACCTCGAAGTACCTGTAGTCGATCCTTGCGAACTGGCCGCTCGCTGAATCGCGGCCCGAAGCAACCGCACGCACGCGGTCATTGCGGTTGATAACAGAAAGTGCTACGATGTTATCATGATTCGAACCCAGATCAGCCTCACCGAGGAAGAGTACGGCGCGGCCAAGCGCGAAGCCGCGCGATTGGGCATTTCGCTGGCCGAGCTTCTTCGCCGCTCGTTGCGAAGCGTCCTTCCCGTAGACGAAAGTCGACCGTGGATGCGGTACGCCGGGATGGTGGAAACCGGCGATCCGGAGTCGAGCCGGCACATCGACGACATCGTGTATGGCCGGAAAGATTGAAGGTTACGTCGATACTTCGGCGCTGATCGCGTTCGCAGATCGCTCCGACACCTATCACATCATATTTCGCCGCCTGTTCGCGGAGCCACCCTCGCTCCTCACTACGACGCTGGTCATCGCCGAGGGCCATGCGTGGTTTCTTCGTCGGTACGATCGGACACGCGCGCTGCAGTTTCTCGCGATGGTCGAGGATATGTCGCCTTTGACGGTGGCAGCTGTTGGCAACGGTGAACAAGAGAAGGCGATCGAGATCCTGCGTCGGTATTCGGATCAGGACCTCACGATGACCGACGCCGTCGGCCTCTATCTGATGGGAGTGCGCAGGATTCGAGTCTGCTGGTCGACCGATTTCCACCTCGGCTTGACAGGCATTCCGTTGGTGATCAACCAAGCGTGACCGTAAATGGTCCCTCTCGTCCGCAGCGAGACGGACCTAGAATCCGATCTGTCGATCCTCGCATCACGTAGGTAAACCATCCATGAGCGATCCGTCCACGCAGCCGCTGTTCGCGGATGCCGAGTCGCACGCTGCGAACGCCGTGCCCACCAGCGCCGACGATGCGCGTCCGGTTGCATTGGCGATGGCGCTGCTATGGGCGTATCGGCCGCGCACGGCGATCCACGGCGTGCTCGCGCTGCTCGGAGCAAAGCGCGGGGACGGCCGCGCATTTACGCAGGATGACGTCAGGCATTCGATCCGGGTGCTGCGCGAGCGCTGCTGGATCGACGACATGCCGCACCGCGAGGGCTTCTTTCGCCTGCACGACCGGATTCGCGGTGGCCTGTACCGCGAGTTGCTGGAAAGTACGCCGGTCGCGACGCTGCGCGAAGCACTGCACACGCTCGAGCGATACCACCCCGAGCAGACGACCCATTACTGGCCGGTCCAGGACATGGGCGCCACCGTTGCGCTCGTCCGGCTCGCGATGTTTACGGGAACGCCGGCGAAGGAGCTTTCGCGTATGGCGACGACGATCGCGCGAACGCTCGACTGGAGCGAGATCGTTCATGTGGCCGTGTTCGCCGCCTTCGACGCGACGCTGTTCGAGCGGATCGCGGAGGACGTGCGCTGGGACCTCGCGTTTTCCGCCGTCACCGAAATGTGCGTCGCGTGGGACAGCAACTTGTCTCCATGCTGCGAATGGGCGATCGCGAAGCTCGACGGCGAGCGCGCTCGCGTACCGGAGGCGCTGCGGCTCGCGCTCGCGGAATTGCTCGTGCACCGCGGCGATCAGGCAGGCGCGCGGCGCGCACTCGAATCGCTCGATGGCGGCGCAGCCGACGCACTGCGCGCTTGCATGCTGGTGCAGGAAGGTCGCTTCCGCGACGCCCAGAGCGCGTTCGAAGCGGCGCTGAAGCGGCGCCAGGTAGAGGTCGCTGCGCGCAAGCGAATTCTCCCGGTCAGCATTGCGTGGTTCTATCCGCTGTCGCTGCTCGCACAGCAGACGCCAAAGCATCTCGAGCTCGCGCGCAAGTTCTGCCTGGGCGAAGCGGGAACGCGGACGCCGCGCGCCCATGACGGTTGGGGCCGCTGGGTGCATGCGATCAGCGCGCGTCTCGGCGACACGACGCTCGACAAGCGGGCGTTCGAGCTCCGGCTGCCGTCGTCGCGTTACATCGGCGTCGACCACCTCTGGACACTTTTGCTGGCCGCGTGGCTGGGGCGCGAGGCGATCGGCTTGCGCGAGTGGAATCGGGGCGTTTCGGAGTACGCCAGCGCCCTTCGCGAACGTCTTGCGAGCTGCCGCCTCGACTGGCTCGCGAAGCAGGTCGACGCGGCGGAAGCCGTGCTTCGCGGCAGCGAGCCGCCCGCGGGCTTTTTCGTGGCGGCTTCGCGCGAGCGATGGCGCGAAGTGCTGGCGGCATTGCAGGCGCTCGGCGCCGGCAAGGCGTCGAGCGAGGCGGGCGAGTCCACCCGCATCCTGTGGTCGGTCGGCATCGGCAAGCGAGGCTACCTGGAATCGATCGAGCCGCTCGAACAGAAGCGCGGGCCGCGCGGCTTCGGCAAGCCGAAACCGATGAGTCTCGCCAAGATCGCCGCCAGCGAACGTCTGCCGCCGTGGGATGCGAAGGTCGCGCGCGCGATCCGCCGCGACGGATTGAACTTGCGTGCGTGGCGGATCGACCGCGCGGCCGCGATGATGGCGCTGATCGGTCATCCGGGTGTCGTGCTTGCGAACCAGCCGGATCAGCTCGTCGATGTCGTCGAGGGAACGCCCGAGATCGAGGTCGTGAAGGACGGTGAGCGCTTCGTCTTGCGCGTCACGCCGGCGTTGCTCCCCGATGCCGAACCCGATGACGACGATTTGGATGATCCGGCAGACGAACACCAAACCGAAGCGTTGCGCGCACTCACATTGGTGCGGGAATCGCCGCAGCGGCTGCGGGTGATCCGGTTCACCGCTGCGCAACGCCGCGCGGCGCAGCTCGTGTCGGGCCGCTTCGCCGTGCCGGCAAGCGCGCAGGGCGAACTGCAGCAGGCGCTGCATGCGCTCGCCGGCCATTTCCAGGTGCACGCCGATCACGCGCAGGCCGCGCGCGAAATCGCGACTGAGTCGCGGTTGCGCGCGGAGCTCGCGCCGTCCGGCAACCAACTGAGGTTGCGTCTGATCGTCGCACCGCTCGGCGCCGACGGACCCCGGCTCGTGCCCGGCGTTGGCCGCGCGCGCGTGATGGCGTCGGTCGGCGGAGAAACGACCGGAACGCGACGCGACCTGCCCGCAGAGCGAGCGAACCTCGAAGCGGTGCTCGACGCGCTGCCGTTTCTCGACGAACCCGACGACGCGAGTGCCGGCTTCGAATGGCTGATTGCGGACGCCGAGAACGCGTTGAACGCCGTCGAAGCGCTGCCGAAACTGCCTGCCGTAGGGGCCGTCGATTGGCCGAAGGGCAAGCCCGTGCGCGTTTTCACCGTCGACGCACCGCAACTCGGCGTTGTCGTCAAGGCCGAGCGCGACTGGTTCAGGTTGCAGGGGAAAGTGACGGTCGACGAGAAAACGGTGCTCGACCTGCAGACGCTGATAGTGGCCGCGCAGGCGCGAAGCCGCTTCATGCCGATCGGTGACGGCGTCTATGTCGCGCTCACCCGTTCGCTGAAGGCGCGACTCGCCGACGTCGGCGCCGTCGCCGAAACCGACCGCGAGGGCGTGCGCGTTCCGCGCCTCGCGGCCGCATGGCTCGACGAAGCACTCGAAGCGGCGCAGGTGGAAGCGGATCGCGATTTCCGCCGCGCGATCGATCGGTTGCGTCGCGCGCAGGACGAAGCGCCCGTGGTGCCGAAGGCGCTGAAGGCGGAGCTGCGTACGTATCAGGAAGACGGTTATCGCTGGGCGATGCGTCTTGCGTGCGCCGGCCTCGGCGGCTGCCTCGCCGATGATATGGGGCTCGGCAAGACGTTGCAGGCACTGGCCGTGATGCTTGCGCGAGGAGGCGACGGCGCGGCGCTCGTCCTCGCGCCGACATCGGTTTGCGGCAACTGGCTCGCCGAGGCGCGGCGCTTCGCGCCCACGCTGAATGTCGTGATCTACGGCGAGGGCGAGCGCGAATCGATCGTCGCGAATGCCGGTCCGATGGACGTCATCATCGTGTCGTACACGCTGCTTCAGCAGGGGCAGGAGCGCTTCAGCGCGCGTCGCTGGCACACGATCGTTGCCGACGAAGCGCAGGCGATCAAGAACGCCGCGGCGAAGCGCGCGCAGGCCGCGTTCGACCTCGACGCCGATTTCAGGATCGCGCTCTCGGGAACGCCGGTCGAGAATCGCCTTGCGGACCTGTGGTCGATCATGCGCTTCGCCAATCCCGGCCTGCTTGGCACGCTTGCGCGCTTTACCCAGCGCTTCGCCACACCCATCGAGCGCGACCGTGACCGCGAGGTGCAACAAACGCTCAAGCGGCTCATCGGTCCCTTTCTGCTGCGCCGAACGAAGGGCGAGGTGTTGCAGGAGCTGCCGCCGCGCACCGAGCTGAATATTGCAGTGGTGCCGGATAAAGCCGAGGCCGCGCATTACGAGGCGCTGCGCCGGCAAGCCATCACCAACGCCGACCGCGCGCTTTCGACGGAGCCCGCGGGGCAGGCGCGGCTCAACATCCTCGCGCAGCTCATGCGACTGCGGCGCGCCGCCTGCGATCCGCGGCTGGTAAGCCCCGGGCTCGGCATCGCCGGCGCCAAGGTGCAAGCGTTCGTCGACCTCGCTGCCGAGCTTGCCGCCAACGGTCACAAGACGCTGGTATTCAGCCAGTTCGTCGACTTTCTGCAGCTCCTGCGCGCGCCGCTCGACGCAGCGGGAATCGGATACCAATATCTCGACGGCAGCACGGCGGCTGGCGAGCGCACGCGCCGCGTCGCGGCGTTTCAGGCCGGCCAAGGCGATCTCTTTCTCATCAGTCTGAAGGCAGGAGGCCTCGGGCTCAATCTCACGGCGGCCGACTACGTTCTGATCACTGATCCCTGGTGGAATCCCGCAACCGAAGACCAGGCAATGGGTCGCGCCCACCGCATCGGCCAGACGCGGCCCGTCACCGTGTACCGGCTGGTAACGAAGGGCACCGTCGAAGAGCGGATCGTGGACCTTCACCATGACAAGCGCGTTCTCGCGGAGAGCATTCTCGGCGAGGTCGACGCGGCAATGCTGCCATCGGCCGACGATCTGATCGCCTTGATGCGCGGAAGCTGAGGCGGGAACGATCGTTTGGCACGATTCAGCGTCTTTGAATTCACCACGCTGAAAGGCATTTCGGGCGCCGTGCGCGACGCTTCGCCCGATGCCTGGGGGCGGCGCGTGATCGAGCACAAGCTGCAGCGCGGCCCGCCATTTCCACGACTGCAGCGTATCCGCGAAGGACATCGAGTACGTCGCACCGGCGTTTCTGCCCGAATGCTTCTTCTTCGAAGCGCCTTCGGAAAGCTGACGTGCGGGGGGAAAGTGCCGACGAGAGCTCGTTCGCCGCGCCGGGCTCATGTAGTGAGCTCGCCGCCGTGCATGATCGGCCAGTGACGCGAACGACCGCGTCGCATTCCGGAGCAGATCATGCCGAACACGAACGACGCGCAACGTGCACTCAAGCCTCTGCTCACGCCCGACTGGCCTGCGCTCGCCGCCGGTCATCCGACCACCCTGCATGCTCGTGCTCGATGACGAAGATCTGAGCGTGCCGGCGTTCCTGCGCCGCAAGAGCGAGCAGGACGAGGGCTCGCTGTCGTGAATCTGTGCATTACCCCGGTAATGTGTTATGCTTTTGCCGATGACGAAAGTGCATTCGAAACTAACGGCGCAGGGTCAGATCTCGGTGCCTGCGGAAGTCCGCAGAAAGCTCGGCTTGGCGGCGGGATCCGTGCTCGAATGGCGGGAGGAAGACGGCCAATACATCGTTCGCCGCGCCGCTCGCAACACGTCCGAAGACATCCACAGGGCGCTGTTCGCCGAGCCGCCCACGCCCGCGTCATCGTCGAAGCTGAAGGATGCCGTGCGGCGGCACATCAAGCGCAAGCATGCGCGCGATTGATACGAACGTGCTGGTTCGGCTCATCACCCGCGATGACGTGAAACGGACTGCGCAGGCCGAGAAGTTCGTTTCCACCGGCGCGTGGGTGCCACATCTGGTTCTCGTCGAAGCCGTCTGGGTGCTGGACTCGGTTTACGGGTTGCGCAAAGACAAACTCGTCACGGCGGTGCAGATGCTGCTGAATCATTCGCTCCTCACCATTGAGGAGTCCGATGTCGTCGATGCGGCACTCGGGCGATTGCGCCAACGCGGTGCCCCGGATTTCTCCGATTGCCTGATACTGGAGATCGCGCGCAAGGCGGGACATTTGCCGCTCGGAACGTTCGATCGCGCACTCGGGGCGATCGACGGCGCGGTGCAGCTTTGATGCTGCGGCGCGTTGAGTCGAATTTCCTTGTGACACTCACCTGAAGGCAGCGGAAGCAAATGGCTGAGGCGTCGTTGGAAAACCAGTCACCGCTCGCGCTCGTCGTCGACGTCGTATCGGACATCGTGTGTCCGTGGTGCTTCATCGGCAAGCGCAAGCTCGAAGGGGCACTCGCGGAGCTCGCGCGCGCCGAGCCGACGCTCGATGTCAAGGTCCGCTGGCATCCATTC
>JALYSS010000039.1 GCA_030854685.1 Pseudomonadota bacterium
TTCGCGCCGCCGGCGGCCGCGCGGGCGACATCGTGCACGTCGCGTACGGCTACGGCCTCTTCACCGGCGGACTTGGTGCGCATTACGGCGCGGAAAAGCTGGGCTGCACCGTCATTCCGATGTCGGGCGGCCAGACCGAGAAGCAGGTGCAGCTGATCCAGGACTTCCGCCCCGACATCATCATGGTGACGCCGTCGTACATGCTCGCGATCGCCGAGGAGATGCAGCGGCAAGGGATCGACCCGCGTTCCACGTCGCTCGCGATCGGCATCTTCGGCGCCGAGCCGTGGACGCCGACGATGCGCACCGCGATCGAAACGATCATGGACATCGATGCAATCGACATCTATGGGCTCTCCGAGGTGATCGGGCCGGGCGTCGCGCAGGAGTGCATCGAAACGAAGGACGGCCTCACCGTCTGGGAGGACCATTTCTATCCGGAGATCATCGATCCGGAAACGGGCGCCGTGCTGCCCGAAGGCGAGAAGGGCGAGCTCGTCTTCACGTCGCTGACCAAGGAGGCGATGCCGATCATCCGCTACCGTACGCGCGACCTGACCCGGTTGCTGCCGGGCACCGCGCGAACGATGCGCCGCATCGAGAAAATCACCGGCCGCTCCGACGACATGATGATCATCCGCGGCGTGAACGTGTTTCCGACGCAGGTCGAGGAACTGATCCTGCGCGATTCGATGCTCGCGCCGCATTATCAGGTGGAGATCAGGCGGCCGCGCAATCTCGACGAGATGACGGTGCTCGTCGAGCGCGCGCCGACGGCGGGCGGCGCCGACGCCGACGCGGCGGGCGAACGCCTCGCGCATCGCATCAAGAACCTGATCGGCGTCACGGCCGCCGTGCGCGTCGTGCAGTGCGGCGGCATCGAGCGCTCGCTCGGCAAGGCGAGGCGCGTCGTGGACAAGCGGGACCTGCGTTAGCTAAACTGCGCGCATCAGCCGCAGGTGGCGGCGCTCTCCGCGCGGCCACGTTCCATGAAAGGAGCTCGACCATGGCAACCGAATGGGTGATCAACGGCCGCGAATTCTCCAACTGCAATTGCTCGTACGGCTGTCCGTGCCAGTTCAATGCGCCGCCGACCCACGGCTGGTGCGAAGCGGCCGGGGGTTTCCTGATCGAGACCGGGCACTTCGGCGACGTGAAGCTCGATGGCCTCGCCACCGTGGGGCTGTATCAGTGGCCGGGTCCGGTTCATCAGGGCAATGGAAAGATGCAGCTGATCATCGACGAGCGTGCCGACGCGCGGCAGCGCGAGGCGCTGGTCAAGATCATGACCGGCGAAGAGACGAAGGAAATGGCGACAATGTGGTGGGTCTTCTCGGCGATGTGCCCGACCAAGTTCGAGCCGTTGTTCAGGCCGATCAAGCTCGAGATCGACGTCGCCTCACGTCGCGGGGAACTGCGGGTCCCGGGCATCATCGAGGCTTCGGGTGAACCGATCCGCAACCCGGTGACGGGCGCCGAGCACCGCGCGCGAATCGACTTGCCGAACGGGTTCGAGTACCGGCTGGCGGAAATCGGCAGCGGCCGCACGAAGGCGACCGGCACGATCGAGCTCGATCTCACGAACACCTACGCGCAATTCGCCGAATTGCACCTGAGCGACCAGGGCATCGTCGATCGCGTCGCGGCGTAGCGCGCCACGCGGGTCGCTTGCGCCCGGGCGACCCGCCAGCCAGGCTCCGAGCGTGGGACTCGGGACCTCGCGCGAAGCCTCGGCCCGTCTATTTCAACGCGGTCTGGAACGCGCAGCCCGTCTTCGCCTTCACCTCCGCGAGCGTCACGCCGGGGTGCAACTCGCGCAGCACCAGGCCTTCGCCGTGCGGCAGCACGTCGAACACGCACAGGTCGGTGACGATCAGGTTGACCACGCCCTTGCCGGTGATCGGCAGCGTGCAGCGCTCGAGGATCTTCGGGCTGCCGTCGCGCGCCGCGTGCTCCATCAGCACGATGACGCGCCGCACGCCCGAGACGAGATCCATCGCGCCGCCGGGGCCCTTCACCATCTTGCCCGGCACCATCCAGTTCGCGAGATCGCCGTTCTGCGCGACTTCGAGGCCGCCAAGAATCGACAGGTCGATGTGACCGCCGCGGATCATCGCGAACGAATCGGCGCTCGAGAAGAAGCTGCTGCCCGGAATCGTCGTAATCGTCTGCTTCCCCGCGTTGATCAGGTCCGGGTCGACACGGTCATCGGTCGGAAACGGGCCGATGCCGAGCAGCCCGTTCTCCGATTGCAGCGTCACGTTGATCCCTTCCGGGATGAAGTTCGCGACCAGCGTTGGAATCCCGATGCCGAGGTTGACGTAGTAGCCGTCGTGCAATTCGCGCGCGGCGCGGCGCGCCATCGTCTCGCGCACCGGTGAATCCTTCTTCCCGGTGGTGCCGGCCACCGTGCGGAACTCGATGCGCTTTTCGTACTTCGCCCCCTGGATGATCCGATCGATGTAGATGCCGGGCGTCTGGATCTCGTTCGGGTCCAGTTGACCGATGTCGACGAGTTCCTCGACTTCGGCGACGGTGACCTTGCCGCAGGTCGCGATCATCGGATTGAAGTTACGCGCCGTCTCGCGGTAGACGAGGTTCCCGGACTTGTCGCCCTTCCACGCCTTGACGATCGACAGATCCGACCGGATGCTCTCCTCGAGCACGTAGTCCATCCCGTCGAACGACTTCATCTCCTTGCCCTCGGCGAGCAGCGTTCCCGCGGCAGTACGCGTGTAGAAGCCTGGGATGCCGGCGCCGCCGGCGCGAAGCTTCTCAGCGAGCGTCCCTTGCGGCGTCAGCTGCAGTTCGAGTTCGCCGGCCAGCACCTGCCGCTCGAATTCCTTGTTCTCGCCGACATACGAGGCGATCACCTTCTTCACCTGCCGCCCTTTCAGCAGGAGTCCCATGCCGAACTCGTCGACCCCCGCGTTGTTGCCGACGATGGTCAGCCGCTTCACGTCGCTGTCGACGATCGCCTGGATCAGGTTTTCCGGGATCCCGCACAGGCCGAAACCGCCGGCGGCGATGGTGATGTCGTTGCGCAGCAGTCCCTGCAGCGCATCCGTGGCGTTCGCATAGACCTTTTTCATGGGAGGAGCCCTTGGTTGCGTTGAAAACATCCAATCCGGTTAGACGATGACCTGCCGCGAGCGTTCGGAATCGACGTCTGCGCGCGCACGGCGCATTGCGTCGCGCAACACGTCGAGGTCGCCGATGTGGTTCGCGAGCAGCAGGATCAACCGCGCGTTCACCATCTGGCTCTGCGCGGCATCGAGGTCGCGATGCGTGTCGATCAGTGCCTCGTAGAAATCGTCCGGCAACGCGAGGTTGGGGTCGATATTGAGCGCGCTCATCAAGCGCCCATTCATCCGTTGCAGCTTGCGCGCGCCACCGCTGTACGCAGTGCTTCGGCGTCGAAATGCCGCCAGCGCGCGCAGACGTGCTGATCGGGCCGGAAGAGATACGTGGTCCCCGGTTTCGCATCGTAGCGCGCGGCGAGCAATTGCTCGGCATCGGCGATCGTCGGTACGTCGCCCACCGTCCCGGGAGGTGCGCTCGGTGCGTGAACCAGCAGCGGGTCGGCACGGATGGACCCATCGGCGTGCATCGATCCGCGTTTCGCGTCGTGCGCAAACGCTGCGCCAAGCGCGCGCGTCGCGGCACTTCGGTCCGAAGGATCCGCGAAAAGCATGGCGACGAAGCGATCGCCGATGCAATGCAGGAACCAGTCGGCACGCTTGCCGACGGCGATTGGCGCGTCGGCGGCGGCCGCACCGGGAATCATCGGCCCGTCGAAGCGATCGGTGTCGGGCGTATTGAGCGGCGAATCGGCCAGCGTTGCTGCTGTCGCCAGACGCCCGGAATTGACGAGTCGCCGAGCGAACGGATGGTCGCGCGCAAGCCCGAGAACGGCGTCGCGGAAGACACGGCTCATGTCGCTCTTCGGCGTCAGGAAATCGGCGCTCCGCGTCGAATGCGCGATGTTCTCGTCCGCGGCGCGCTCGCGCTCGCTGCAGTAGGTGTCGAGGAGCCGGTCCGGTGCATCACCGCGCAGGACGTAGTGCAGCTTCCACGCGAGATTGGCGGCATCCTCGACGCCGCTGTTCGCGCCGCGTGCGCCGAACGGTGAAACGCCATGCGCCGCGTCGCCGGCGAAGAGGATTCTTCCGTGTCGAAAGCGCTCCATTCGCATGCACGAAAACGTGTAAACGCTGCACCAGACGAGTTCGAACGGCACACCGTCGCCCAGCATCGCGCGCACGCGGGGAGCGACGCGTTCCGGCTGCCGCTCGGCAACCGGGTCAGCATCCCAGCCGAGCTGGAAGTCGATGCGCCACACGTTGTCCGGTTGACGGTGCATCAGCGCGGAGCCGTGCCGATGAAACGGCGGATCGAACCAGAAGCGGCGCTCGGTTGGCAGGTCGGCGTCCATCCGCACGTCCGCGATCAGGAAGCGATCGCGGAACACCTGGCCGCGGCTTTCGAGCCCGAGCATCGCGCGTAACGGCGAGCGTGATCCGTCGCAGGCGACGAGGTAATCGCAGCGCAATCGATACGTGCCATCGGGCGTCTCGACGACGACGATCACGCACTCGCCGGACGATTCGACGCCGACCACCTTGTGTTTCCAGCGGAGCTCGAGATTCGGCTGCGCAAGGGCGTGGTCGTAGAGCAGACCTTCGACGTAATACTGCTGCAGGTTGATGAACGCGGGACGACCATGCCCGGCTTCGGGCAACAAGTCGAACGCGTAGACAAGTCCATTCCGGAAAAACACCTTGCCGGCTTGCCACGAGACGCCCTTGCTGGCGATCGCTTCGCCGCAGCCGAGCCGATCCCAGATTTCCAACGAGCGCTTCGCGAAGCAGATCGCGCGCGAACCGCTCGACAGCTTGTCGTCGTCATCGAGCAGCAGCACGGGTGTGCCGTGTCGCGCGAGGTCGATCGCCGCGGTGAGTCCGACCGGACCTCCACCGACGACGATGACGGGACGGTGCGCGAGTTCAGGCGAACGACACTCGGCGGGCGCGGCGTAGGGCAGCGCGAGCTTCTGGTAATCGATCGACATCGCCGTGTCGCCCAACGGAGATTTCAGTCCGCCAACGTGCGCCACATTTCCTGGTCGCGCGCGGCGGTCCAGATGCGCGGATCGGGGTGCGCGGTCGCCTCGTCGTATGCGCGCGTGACGTCGAACGGCAGGCAATGGTCGAAGATCACCCAGTGACCGTATTTCGGGCGCAGCGCGGCATAGGTATCGCGATAGATGCTTCGAAGATCCTTGCCTTCGCGTGCACCGCCCGCGACCGCTGCGTAAATCTCGCTGATGAAGGCGCGCGTGCTCGCGAGGGCTTCGGCGATCTGCTTGCGATCGGTCAATGCGGGTCCGCGGCCGGGGACGAGCTTTTCCGGTGAAAGCGCCGCCAATGCGTCGAGTGTGCGCGGCCAGTCCCGGAAATACGCGTCACCGGCATAGGGGGTGGCATCGAATTCCACGAGATCGCCCGAGAACAGCGTCCGCTCCCGGGGTAGCCAGACGATCGTGTCGCCTTTGGTGTGCCCGCGGCCCACCTGCATCAGTTTAACTTCGAGCTTGCCAAGCCACAGCGTCATTTCACCGCGGAACGTGATCGAGGGCCACGTGAGGCCCGGTACGCTCTCGACGGCCTGGAACAGTCGCGGAAAGCGCTCGATCTCGCTTTGCATGTCCTGCGCGCCACGCTCGACGATCAGATCGTACGTGTCCTGGCTTGCGATGACCTCTTGCGGCGCGTAGCCCGACGCACCGAGCACGCGCACGGCGTGGTAATGCGTCAGCACGACGTACTTGACCGGCTTGTCGGTGACGTCGCGAATGCGCCGTAGCACGTCCTGCGCCATCACCGGGGTCGCCTGCGCATCGGCGACCAGCACCGCATTTTCGCCAATCACGATGCCCGTGTTCGGATCGCCCTCCGCCGTATACGCGTAGGTATGGTCGGACAGCCGATCGAAGGCAATGGTTTTTTCCTGCACGTCCGCGCGGGACGCAAACGCCTTGGTCATGAGAGTGCTCGTGTGGTGAGTTGCACGCGGCAATGCCGTAATTCGTTATTATGCGTCAGTCGAGAATCCTTCTGAAAGCGACCCACGATGCCGGAACATCTGCTGCTCGAAACGCGCGACCGAGTCGCACTCATCCGGATCAATCGCCCGCAACGGATGAACGCGCTCAATAACGACGTCGCCCGTGAAATCTGCCAAGCGCTGATCGCCTGCGACGCGGATTCCACGATCGGCTGCTCGGTCATCACGGGGAACGAAAAGGCATTCGCCGCCGGCGCCGACATCGGCGCGATGGCCGATTGGGATTACGCCAAAGTCTATGCCGAGGACTACATCACCCGCGACTGGGAAGCGATTCGCCGCGTTCGCAAGCCGGTGATCGCCGCGGTGGCGGGTTACGCGCTCGGCGGCGGATGCGAACTTGCGATGGCGTGCGACATCATCATCGCCGCCGACACCGCGCGGTTCGGCCAGCCCGAAATCACGATCGGCACGATGCCGGGCTTTGGAGGTACCCAGCGCCTGCCGCGTGCGGTCGGCAAGGCAAAGGCGATGGAATGGTGCCTGACAGGCCGGATGATCGGCGCCGATGAGGCGGAGCGCGCGGGACTCGTCGCGCGCGTCGTACCGGCAGCCGACCTTGAGCGCGAGGCGCTCGCAACCGCGGCGAAAATCGCATCCTTCTCGCTCCCGATCGTGATGAAGATCAAGGAAGCGATCAATCGCGCTTACGAATCGTCGTTGACCGACGGTCTTGCGTTCGAGCGCCGTGAATTCCACTCGACCTTCGCGCTCGACGACCAGAAGGAAGGCATGCACGCGTTCGTCGAGAAGCGAAAGCCGCAGTTCACGCATCGCTAGTACACCGACCCATAAGTTTCGCTATGTTCGACGCGCCCCGCATCGCCGATCGCCTTGTCGCTCATCCTCGCCATAACGATGGCTATGTCTGCGGT
>JALYSS010000046.1 GCA_030854685.1 Pseudomonadota bacterium
CGTACCGCGTCGAGCGGATGCTCCATCAGTTGCTGCATGCCGGCGTACTCGCGCGGCAGCGCGCGGTACTGCTCGGTGCGTTCACCGAATACCAGCTCAACGCGAACGATGCGGGCTACGACCTCGCGACGGCGATCGCACAGCTCCGCTCGCGCATTTCGACGCCGATTTATGCCGGATTGGCATTCGGGCACGTGCCCGACAAGCTGACGCTGCCGGTCGGCGGCCAATGTGCGCTCGACATCGCCGACGGCCGGGCCCGGCTGCACCTTTTCGGCTATCGGTCATGAGCGCTCGCGCGTCATTCGCCATCCGGATTGGCGAATGGTCCAAGGCGGCAGCGCAATTGCGGAAGGTTCGTCACGACGTGTTCGTAGTCGAGCAGCACGTGCCGGAGGCGCTCGAATGGGACGACGCCGACGCGCATTCGATCCACGCGCTCGCCGTGGACAAAGACGAAGCGCCGATCGGCTGCGCGCGGCTTCTCGCCGACGGACACATCGGCCGCGTCGCCGTACTTGCGCCATGGCGCCGCCGTGGCGTCGGCACCGCACTGCTGCGCGGGCTCGTCGAGGAGGCGCGACAGCGCGGCAATGCCGGCGTCATCGTCAACGCGCAGGTCGCCGCGTTGCCGTTTTACGCACGCCACGGCTTCGTCGCGACCGGCGACGTGTTCGAGGAAGCGGGCATCCGTCACCGCGTGATGGAACTCGCGGTGTGATCGATGTCGAAGCGGAACGCGACTTCGCCGGTCGTTGCGCCGGACGCATCGAAGCTGCGCTCGACGAACTGCGCGCCGCCATCGCGCGAAAGCGCAACCAACGTCGCGCAGCGCGTGCCGTAGCCTTCGCTGACGATGAATGGCGACGAGAGCAGTCGCTCGCGCTCTCGCGCAAGTCCCGTGTCCGGCAATTCCGCGTCGCAAGCGAGTGTACGGTCGACAAGCACCGACCACAGCGGGTCGAGATCGTCCCTGCCCGCGGCTGCCCACGCCGCCAAGCCGGCCTTCGCGCGCACCAGTTTCGGCCACGGCGTATCGAGCTGTGCATTGGAGACGCCGTGAATGCCACGTCCGAGCACGACGGCATGCGAGCCGCGATTAGACCCGAAAGCCGCGTCGATGCCTTCGCCGCCGGCCAGATTGAAGCCGTTGCAGCCCTGCGCATCGAGGACGATGGATGCCATCGCATCGATGATCGGGCGGCGATCGCGCAAGAGCGCAGGTACGAGCGCGCCGCGCGACGGCGCATGCGGATCATGCCGGCCGGGTTCACGCACGTTCGTGACAAACGCCCAGCGCCCGCTCGGTGCAAGCCCCAGCCACGTGCCGCCTTGCTCGAGATCGCGCCCGGCAAGAAGGCTTGCGCCGCTCGTGCCGTTCCACCACTGCGCCGCTTGCGCGGGACGCGCGTGGAATTCATCGCGATTCGCGGCGACAACAACCGCGTAGCGCGGATGCGCGTCGAGCGCGATGACGGCGAGGCACACGGATCAGCCGATCGCCGGACGCGATGCGCGCGGCGCGGCCGCCGGCACATCGTAGGGCAGCGCTCGCCGCGCCAATCGCGGACCGCCCGATCCACCCAGCGTCAGGTCGCCGGCATCTACTGCGGCAATTTGCGCGACCGCGAGAAGCGCGATGCCGCCGGCCGGATCCGGCGCGTCGTTGACGACGGTGCCGCACGCCTGGTCCGGGCCGAACGTCGCCGAGTAGAGGCGCATCGCGGGCGCCGCGCCGAGGGCATTCGTATGGAACGCGAAGAGGCGCTCCTTGAGCCGGCCGAGGTATTGCATGCGCGCGACGATTTCCTGGCCGGTATAGCAGCCCTTCTGGAAATTGACGCCGCCCAGCAAGTCCCAGTTGGCCGACTGCGGTACGAAGCGATCCGACGTCGCGGCGCTTATCCACGGCACGCCCGCCGAAACGCCGAACCATCGCCATACGTCGGCTTCGACGGTGCTCGCGTGCCGCGCAAGTGCTGCTTCCAGGATCGGCGCGCTCGCGTTCGGCGCAACGATGACGATGCGTCGGTCGGGAAGCATGAATGCGGTGGCGCCCTCGTCGAACGCCACGGCAGAAAACGGTGTCGGCACGACGCCGAACGCGTCGCGCGCGGCGTCGGCGTTCCCGTTGCCCGCGAGTCCGATCAGCGCATGACGCCCGGTGATGTCGTCGATCGTCACCTTGGCGCGCAGCACGAACATCGACAGTCGGCGGCGGATCGTTTCGGCGAGGTCGGCCGCGAGCAGCATGACGATGACGGGTTCGGCTTCGCCCGCCGCTGAACGCCACAGTGCGCCGTTCGCGAGCATCCGGCCGTGCGGCGAGTTGTAGCTCCAGTATTGACCTTCGCCAATTCGCAGCGAATTCACGTCGCTCGACAACTGGCCGTGCAGAAACGTGACCGCATCCACGCCGCTCACCTGTAACACGGCCCAGCCCGTATGCGCACAGGCGACCGCGGTCGGTGGCTCGATGACGGCGGGGAGACGGGCAGTGGTGTCAGGAGTAGTCATCGCGTATCGGCGCGCGCGCCGCCAGGAAGGCTGCGAGCGAGGATGCCGTGCTAGAATAACGAGTTACCGCAGGCGCCCACGCAGGCTCTCATTTACGCTGATTGTACGAGATCGATTGTACGAGCGTGCCGGGCGCCGCGGTCGGCGCGCCGAATGTCGTGGCGTCGCGTGCTTCAATGTACGGCGCGCGCCTCGAGCCGCCGCAACCCGGGAAGGTGTCCCTTCACTGGATATCTTCCACACCGCACATCGGCGTTTCAGGGTGTCAAGGCCGCGAGAGCAAGCGGCCGGAACGCAATCCGCCGGTGGAGGCCCAACCCTGATAAGGAGTTCAGCATGTCCGTAACCATGCGTCAAATGCTGGAGGCCGGCGTCCATTTCGGCCACCAGACCCGTTACTGGAATCCGAAGATGGCAGATTACATCTTCGGCCAGCGCAACAAGATTCACATCGTCAACCTCGAAAAGACGCTGGCGATGTACAACGACGCGATGAAGTACGTGCGCCAGCTCGCGAGCAACCGCGGCACGATTCTTTTCGTCGGCACCAAGCGCCAGGCGCGCGAGATCATCGCCGAAGAGGCACAGCGCTGCGGCATGCCTTACGTCGACCATCGCTGGCTCGGCGGCATGCTGTCGAACTTCAAGACCGTCAAACAGTCGGTCAAGCGCTTGAAGGACCTGGAAGCGATGAAGGAGGACGGCACGTTCGAGCGGATGTCCAAGCGCGAGGCGCTGTCGCTTCAGCGCGAGCTCGACAAGCTCGACAAGAGTCTCGGCGGCATCAAGGACATGAACGCGCTGCCGGATGCGGTCTTCGTCATCGACATCGGCTATCACAAGATCGCGGTCACCGAGGCGAAGAAGCTCGGCATCCCGATCGTTGCCGTCGTCGACACCAATCACAATCCCGATCCGATCGCTTACATCATTCCCGGCAACGACGACTCGAGCCGCGCGATTCGCCTTTACGCGCGCGGTGTCGCCGATGCGGTGCTCGAAGGCAAGACCAACACGATCCAGGAGATTGTCGCCACCAGCGACGAGTTCGTCGACGAAGCGGCCGCCTGATCCTGAGCGGGGGATGACGGCCCCTTGTCGCATCCGCGCGCCCGTCACGAGCGAGCGCGCGGGAATCGTCGGGACGGACGGCCGTCGCGATCGCAACGATGACAGTGGAGTACGCAATGCCGGATATTTCCGCGAGCAGGGTGATGGAGCTGCGCCAGCGCACCGGCCTCCCCATGATGGAATGCAAGAAGGCGCTGACCGACGCGAACGGCGACCTCGCCAGGGCCGAGGAGTTGCTGCGCATCAGGAGCGGCGCGAAGGCGAGCAAGGCGGCGACGCGCGTCGCGGCCGAAGGCGTCGTCGGGATGGCGGTCGCGCAGGACGCGAAGACCGCCGCCGTGGTCGAGCTCAACTGCGAGACGGACTTCGTCGCGAAGAACGACGACTTCCGGGCGTTCGCGAACGAAATCGCGCAACTCGTCGTGCGCGAGCATCCCGCTGACCTCGCCGCCCTCGTCGGGCGCGCGCTCGCTTCCGGTGAAACCATCGAGACGCGACGCGTGGCGCTCGTGCAGAAGTTCGGCGAGAACATCACATTGCGCCGCTTCGCGCGGCTCGATGCGCAAGGTCGCGTCGCATCGTACGTGCACGGCGCGCGCATCGGCGTGCTGGTCGACTACACCGGCGGCAACGAGGCGCTTGGCAAGGATCTCGCGATGCACATCGCGGCGACCAAGCCGCTGGCAGTGAGCCGCGAGCAGGTGCCGCCCGACGTGGTCGAGAAGGAGCGCTCGATCGCCGCCGCGCGTGCGGCGGAATCGGGCAAGCCTGCCAACATCGTCGAAAAGATGGTAGAAGGTGCGGTCGCCAGGTTCCTCGCCGAGGTTACGTTGTTGCCGCAGCCATTCGTTAAGAACGACAAGGAAACCGTCGCAGCGCTTGTGCAGGGGCAGGGTGCGCGCGTGAACGGCTTCGTACTCTACGTCGTCGGCGAGGGCATCGACAAGCGCAAGGACGATTTCGCGGCGGAAGTGGCCGCGATGGCGCGCGGCTGACCGGGCGTCAGCCAAAGGCAACGCCGGAGCCTCTTGATGAGTGCTGCAGAGCCGCCTCAAGGCGCGAGTTCCGCCCCCGCGGGGGGCAGCGCAGTGGCGAAGCCGCAAGCGTGGGGGGGACATGCAGGCCCACCCGATAGCGCGGCAACTGCGGCAATCGCACCGCCGCCCGAAATCGTTGCGGCTCCGGCTCCGGCACCGGCGTATCGGCGGATCCTGCTCAAGCTGTCGGGCGAGGCGCTGATGGGCAGCGACAGCTACGGTATCGAGCGCGAGACGATCGATCGTATCGTCGCCGAGGTCGCCGAGGTCGTGCGCCTCGGCGTGCAGGTCGCGATCGTCATCGGCGGCGGCAACATCTTCCGCGGCGTAGCACCCGGCGCGGCGGGAATGGATCGTGCAACGGCCGACTACATGGGCATGCTCGCGACGCTGATGAACGCGCTGGCGCTGCAGGACGCGTTGCGTCGCGCGGGCGTGGAGTCGCGCGTGCAGTCGGCGCTGAGGATCGACCAGGTCGCCGAGCCGTACATTCGCGGCCGCGCGCTGCGCCACCTCGAGGCGCACAAGGTCGTCATTTTCGCGGCAGGTACCGGCAATCCGTTCTTCACGACTGACACGGCCGCGGCGCTGCGCGGACGCGAGATGGGCGTCGACATCGTGCTGAAGGCAACGAAGGTCGACGGCGTCTACACGTCCGATCCGCTGAAGGACCAGTCGGCGCGCCGCTATTCGACG
>JALYSS010000057.1 GCA_030854685.1 Pseudomonadota bacterium
TGGACGAACCGTTCGGCGCACTCGATGCGCAAACGCGCGTCGTCATGCAGGAGGAGTTGATCAAGCTGTCGCGCGTCAATCCGCGCACCGTGCTGTTCATTACGCACTCGGTCGAGGAGGCCGTCTACCTCGCCGACCGTGTCGTCGTCATGACACGCCGGCCGGGCAGGATAGGCGAGATCATCGACGTCGCGCCGGTGCGCAAGGCGGAGAACTGGGATCGCTTTGATCGCACCGAGGAAGTGATGGATCAGCAGTCGTTCGTACATTTGCGCACCCACATTTGGAGGATGCTGCGAGATGGGCAGCAACCCGATGGCAGTCAAGCACTGCAAACCACAGGAGGGGTCACATCATGAGAAAGCAGATCGCCGCTTTGGCGGCCGGCATCACGTTCGGCTTTGCGGTCGCGAGCGCGCAGGCACAGCCAACCGAGATCAAGATCAGCTACCAGCCGGCGCTGTATTGGGCGCTCCCTTTCTACGTCGCGGCTGAAAAAGGCTGGTATGGCGAGCTCGGCCTCAAGCCGGTATTCAGCACGTTCCCGGCGGGCGTGCCGCAGATTGCCGCTTCGGCGTCCAAGTCCTGGGATGTGGGCGGCGCGGGATCCGTGCCCGCCGTGCTCGGCGCGGCGCGCTACAACCTGCTGACGATCGGCATCACCAATGATGAGTCGTACGGCAACGCACTGCTCGCGACCGCGAAAACCGCCGCTGGTTTCATGAAGGATCCCACGTCGATCAAGGGCCAGACGATCGTATTGACCGCTAACTCCACCGGCGACTACGCCGTCCAGTCGTGTCTCGCGAAATGGGGCCTCAAGAAATCCGACGTGACCGTCAAGAGCATGGGCCAGGCCGAGATCATCTCGGCCATGTCGAGCGGCAACGCCGACCTCGGCGGCTTGTGGGCGCCCAACACGTACACGATGGAAGAGAAAACCGGCGCGAAGCAGATCTGCTCGGGACAGGACGCGGGTGCCGCCGTGCCGGGTGCGCTGATGGCGCGTGCCGATTACGCGAAGGAGCAGCCGCAGAATGTCGCCAAGTTCCTCGCCGTCTACTTGCGCGCGTGGAAGTGGCTGAACGCGCATCAGCCGGAAGCGATCGCGATGATGAAGAAGTTCTACGAGCAGGGCGGCGTCACGATCAGCGAAGCGTCGATGAAAAAGGAGTTCGAAACGCGACCGACGTTCGACCTGGCGGAGCAGTTGAAAATCATGAAGCGGCCTCCGGCCGGTGCGTCGGAAGTGGACGGCTGGTTCACGAAAATCGGGGCATTCATGCAGGCGAACGGGACATTTTCCGAGGCACCCGCTGCCAGCAAATTCATCACCGACAAATACATGCGCATGGTCGATGCCGATCCGAAGCTGAAGGCATTCGCGAACCGCTCGAACTGACCACCCGATGATTCGAGCGCAAGGACGCCGGCCCGTGTGGGTCGGCGCCGCGACGTTCGTTGTGCTCTTCGCGGCGTGGTATGCGCTCACCACACTGACGCAGACAGTCAGCCCCGGCCGCTTTCCCGCACCGGCAGAAACCTGGGATGCACTGCGTCAGATCACCGTAACGGGCTACGCCGACGCGCGATTGAGCACGCACGTGCTGCACAGCGTGAAGCTGGTACTGTTCGGCTTCGGGGCCGCCGCGCTCGTCGGCGTGCCGCTCGGGCTCGCAATGGGCTGGAGCCGCTCGTTCGAGGCGTTCGTCAATCCGACGTTCCTGCTGATTCGGCCCATTCCCCCGCTCGCGTGGATTCCGCTCGCGATTGTCTGGCTGGGCCTGGGCGACGCAGCGAAGATACTGATCATCTGGTTCGCCGCCTTCGTGCCCGCGGTGATCAACAGCTACAGCGGCGTGCGCGCGATCGAGCCGTATCTGATCGAAGCAGCGCGCATGCTCGGCGTGCCGCGCCGCATGTTCGTGCGCGAAGTGCTGATCCCCGGCGCGCTGCCGATGATCTTCACCGGTCTGCGCGTGTCACTTCAGGCGTGCTGGACCACGCTCGTCGCCGGTGAACTGATCGGCGCGATCGCCGGCCTCGGCCACGTCCTGTATCAGGCGTCGCTCGACCTCTTTCCCGCAATGATCGTCGTCGGCATGGCGGCCGTCGCGGTCACCGGCGCGGTGATGACGGCGATGCTCGGCTGGGCCGAACGGCGCGCGATGCCCTGGCGTCGATTATGAGTTCGATGGCCGCGGCACGAGACCTGTCACTTCCGCGCTGGCTGGCGCTGTCGGCCACAGGCTTCGTCGCGTTCTTCGCAGTGTGGTGGCTGGTCGCCATTAGCGGGCTCGTGCAGGCGCAATTCCTGCCGACGCCGCTCGCAGTTCTCGAGAAATTCATCGCACTGACGCGGACACCCTTCGTCGGTTACACGCTGCAGCAGCATCTCGCGTCGAGCTTCGGCCGCTTCGCAATGGGCTTCGGACTCGCGGTCGCGGTCGGCATCCCGCTCGGACTGCTGATGGGCTGGTTCCGCTGGCTGGACGCGATCGTCACGCCGCTCTTTGACGCGCTGCGCTTCGTCGCGCCGATCGCGTGGGTGCCGTTCGCCGCGCTGTGGTTCGGCACCGGCATCGGCGGGCCGGTGCTGATTATCTTCAGTGGCGCATTCCCGCCGTGCGTGATCAACGCCTATCGCGGCGCGAAGTTCATCGAGCCGCGGTTCATCGAAGCCGCGCAGACACTTGGCGCGAGCCACTGGCGGATGATCACCGAAGTGCTGTTGCCGGCCTCCGTGCCGTCCATTGTCGCGGGACTGCGCATCAGCGCCGGTCTCGGCTGGCAGTCGCTGGTCGGCGCCGAACTGATCGTCGCCTCGAGCGGGATTGGCTATTTGCTGGTCAGGGGCCAGGCCAACATCAGCACGTCAATCGTGATGAGCGGGATGATTGCGATTGGAATTGTGGGCTTCGTGATCGATGCGCTGTTGCGAATGGTCGAGCGGCGCATCAACGCGCGGCGGGGCCGATAGCGGGCAGCCTCGGTCAATCCGGTCGTCGCCAGCGCGCGTCCTCCCGGCGGCCGCGGCACGCGAACCGGCGCGCCGCATCGATGCCCAGGTAGCTCACGACGCTTCCGAAACGATCGCCCACGACAACGCGGCTCGCCGGAAACTCCAGCGTGCGCTGCGCTTCCCGGTCGCGCTCCGCGTCGTCGTCGTCGAATCGAACGGGCCGACCCATCACCACCGCGTCGATGGCGCGCCCGGTTTTCACGCACGTGCGATCGCGCAACGTCCGCAGGTAAAGCGTGACGCTCAGCAGCAGCCTGATGCACGAGACGACGGCCATCGGCGCGCGCAGCGTCCAGGCCGCAGGCGGTCATCGGGGTCGTCGCGACGGCGGGTTTGCTCGCGGGTCGCCGGACTCGCGCGCCGACCGCCATACGTTCGACAGCTCGTCGATCGCGACCACACTCGTTCCGTCGAAATGGAACGCGTAGTGCGCCGACTGCCGACATGCGCCCAGGACGCGCGGACGGAAGACCGCCGCGCACAGTCCGCCTTCGTGGCGAACGCTGCGATAGAGCACGCCGTCCTTGCCCGCGTCGCGCAGCCCGCGCCCCAATCGCTGCCCGGGCGCATAGTCGTCCGGCCGCTGGTATTCGGGCAGCTTTCGCACGTCGACGAGCTTTGCATCGAGATCGCTCAGGTACAGGCGCAGTTCGAGGCGAACGGGTCCTTCGCCGGTGCGCCGAAGAAAGCGCTCCTGGTGATGGCGAACCTCGGCCAGCGCCGTGTCCAGCGTCCGCGCGCAGTAGTAGACGCCGTACGTCCCATCCGAGAACCGGCTGCCTTCCGGATTGAGGTGGGTGAACGCGGCCATGATCGGCGTGGTCCCGGGACCGGCAATGCGATCCTTCTCGGGCACCAATCGCAGGTCGCCGGCTTCGTCGCGCACGCGGTCGTTGGTGAGACTCTCGAGCGCGTAGACGGCCTCGAGGTCGCGCGGATCGGCGACACGGTCGAACAGCGACACGGGAGGGAAACGACTCGGGATCAGCCGATGGCTCGGCCGCCAGAGCGTGCGCAGCGTGCGGAGAGGCTTAGCTCCAGCCGCCGCGCTGGGCATCGAGATATTGCCGAACGACGAAGAGGTCCGCGACGTTGCCCGAAAGCATCCGGTCGAGCGCCGGCCTGCCGCCCAGGATGGGCGCCGCATTCGGCTTGCGAATCCACGCGTCGGCGGCGTCAGCGTCCGGCAGCAGGATCTGCAGCGCTTTGTAAATTCCGAGGACGTACGACACCCGTTCGAGCGTGTCGCGCGAGAGTTGTCCCTCGCAGGTTCGCTTCCAGAGGAAGAACGTCGAGCGCGGCGGATCGCCCAGGATCCTGCGCGCTTCTCCGGCGCTCAGCTTCCACGCATCCGCGATTCTGAAGAACGTCCGCAGCGCCGGCCCCGCGAGGTCCGCGCCCGATGCGCCGCGAGCCGGGACCGGGTTATCGTTGCGCGCCACCGCGCCAAGCGTCGCCTTTGTCATTAGGTACAGTACTGGACCAAACTATTACTCTAGTCCAGGGCGAGACACTTCGCAACATCGACGGCGACGCGTGCAACGTTGGCGTCGCGCGCCAGCGGACGATCGCGAGACGGCGCGCGCTTCGCAAGCGTCGCGTCGAGATTCGACAGCGCCGGGGCCGCGATGCCGCCGGCGCGCGATCGACCGTCGCGACGAGCGGTGTTTACCGCGAACGCAGGCGGGCTCGTTACCGGCTCATACCTCGCCGTGGGTCGCCTGGTGGCATTTGCGATACAGCGTGAGCCAATACTTCTCGTCGCGCTGTTCCGGCCGCAGCCGCGAGTCCTGCGTGATGCGCAAGGCCAAGTCGAATGCGACGCGTGCCGCGCCATCGAGCATCGTCATCGATGGGGCGCTGTCGTTGCTGTCTGCCATGGTGTCTCCTCGATTTGGTTTGTGGAGATACGAAGTATGCGACGCTCAAGCGCCGGGTGCGGTCACTCAGTTACCGGATACTCGCGGCTGGATTGCTATCGGTGCAAAATTGGACAATGCTGAATCTCCGTATCTCGTCCGTGGCGCCCGCATTCCAGCCATCGGACGTGCTGGTGAGCCTGATCGGGCTCGTGTCGCGGGTCGTCGCGATGGGACTGCTGCGCGGAGAACCCATCGAGCGATTGGATGCCGACGCCATCGAGCGCGTTTTGGACGCGTTGCAAACCGGTGGATTGCTGGGGGCCCAACGCGCCAGGTTTGCCGCCATGCTGCGATCGCCCGACAAGACCGGTGAGGCGATCCGCCAACTGATTGCCGTACTGGAAGAGTCGCCTGTGCCGCGCACCGAGTGGCCCGAAATGCGTGGCATATTCGGGGATGAGGCACTCGCCGAGCTGCTCGGCGTCTCCCCCTCCAGCCTGAAACGCTACGCGAGCGCCGAACGCGCGACACCCTCAAAAATTGCCGAGCGTTTGCATTGGGTGGCCATGGTAGTCGCGGACCTGGCCGGAAGCTACAACGATTTCGGCATGCGCCGCTGGTTCGAGCGAAGCCGAAGCCAGCTCCATGGTCGCAGCCCTCGCAGGGCGTTAGGGTCGGAGTGGAACCCGAATGACCCCGCAGCCCAACGCGTCCGCGTATTGGCCGCGAGCCTCGCTGGAGCAGGCGCTACGTGAGTCGTCTGGGCTTTCGACATTGCGACTCCCGGTACCCATTCGTTCGTAGTGACGCTACTCAACCGGAAGCTCGGTGGCAAGCGGCAGGAATCGGCCCGGCCAGCTATTTTGCGGATACGCCGGTTGGCGCATGGGCGGAGTTCCTTCGTCACGAAGGCATTACAGACGTGAAGGACCTTGCCGGGGTCGCTCGGTCGCTCTGGGCGGTAGAGATTCCTGAAACCGGGTATGCCACACCGAGTCTTTCGAACGTCGTTCTGACGGGCGACAAAGCAACCTATCCCGCCTGTCAGGCAGCGGCTGTCGCACT
>JALYSS010000068.1 GCA_030854685.1 Pseudomonadota bacterium
CAGCGGCGCGAGCCGCAAGCGTGGGGGGATCACACAAGCGCCGCCGGGCCGCCCCAAGGCGCGAATAGCACCCCCACCGGGGGCAGCGCAGCGGCGCGAGCCGCAAGCGTGGGGGGATCACACAAGCGCGCTCGATCAGCGCATCGGCACGTCGTACCAGTAACGCCGGTGACGCTCGCGCTCCGCGATCGCCCCGATCGGCTGTCCCGACGTGAGCATTATGGTAATCGCACCCTGCAGGTCGGTTCGCGGCCACGTGGCGCCAACGCGCGCATAACGCGCCAGCACTTCGCCGCGCGGATGGCCGAAGCGGTTCCGATAGCCGGCGGCGATGACCGCGAACCGCGGCGACACGGCGCCGATGAACGCCGGCGTCGACGACGTGCGCGAGCCGTGGTGCGGCACGACGAGCACGTCGGCATCGAGCGCTTTGCCGCGGTCGAGCAACTCCGCTTCGGACGAAGCTTCGATGTCGCCGGTCAGCAGCACGCTGCCGCCGTTCGACGTGACGCGCAATACGCACGACAGGTCGTTGCTTTTCCGCGTCGCGTCACCGTAGGCCGACAGTGCCGGGTGCAGCATCTGGAACACGACGCCGTCCCATTCCCAGCGATCTCCCGCGGCGCAGCGAGTTGCGCGAGACGATACGCCTGCGTTCGCGACAATCGGATGGTCGGTCGGCAATGACGAGATGAATTGGCCGACGGGGACTGCATGCAGGATCGACAGCGCACCGCCGGAATGATCGTTGTCCGCGTGACTCACGATCAGTGCGTCGAGCTTCGCGATTCCCGCGGCACGCAGGAACGGCACAACGATACGCCCGCCGGCGTCGACGCTGTCGTTGAAACGCGGCCCCGTATCGTAGACGAGCGCATGGCGCGCGGTTCCCACGAAAACCGCGAGGCCCTGGCCAACGTCCAGCACGACGATCCGCACGCCGCCGGGCGGCACGGCCGGTGGCAGCAGCAACGCCATCGGCAACGTCCAGAGCGCACCGAGTGCGCGGCCCGGCATGCCCTTGGGCGCCAGCAGCCACAGGATGCCGGCGATCGCGATGGCCACCGTCCAGCCCGCAGGCGCATGCGACACCCATGTCGCCAACGGCAACGCGGCGAGCCATTCGAGGTAGCTCATCAGGGCCGCGAGGATTGCGTGCGCGACGATCCACGGCGCGTCCACCGGAACCGCGATGCCGAAGAGCGCAAGCGGCACGATGGCGAGTGTCACGACGGGAATCGCGATCGCGTTTGCCAGTGCGGACACCACCGAGACCTGCTGGAACAATGCCAGCGTGCCCGGCACGAGTCCGAGCGTCACGACCCACTGCGCATGCGCGGATTCGCGGATCGACTCGCGCAGGCGCGCGCGCCAGCCGGCCTCGTCGGGCGCTCGCAGCCGAGCGGTCCCGGCGTACAGCAGGAGACCCACGGCGCCGAACGACAGCCAGAAGCCCGGGGCAAGTCCCGCCCACGGGTCCCACAGCAGCACGGCGACGAGCGACCAGAGCCATACCAGCGCCGCTGTACCGGGCCGTCCGACCCATAATCCGACCGCGGCGACGACGAGCATCAGCAACGTGCGCACGGCCGGGACCTCCGCGCCGGCGAGAAGCACGTAACCAAACGCGACCAATGCGCCGACGAGTGCTGCGACTTTCCGCGCCGGAACGCGCAACGTAAGCGCCGCGCTGCGCCGTGCGAGGGCAAGCGCGCACGCACCGGCAAGCGCGGCAAACACGGTCACGTGCAGGCCGGAAATCGAGACGAGGTGCGTGATGCCCGTCTTGTTGAACACGGCCCACTGTGCTTCGGGAATCGCGCGCTGGTCGCCGATCGCAAGCGCAACCAGCACGCCCTGATAACGCGCGCCGGACAGTGCGTTGCCGATGCGTTGGCGAATGCGCTCGCGGGCGCGTTGCACATGGTCGCCGGCGCGTCCCGCGAAATTGCTCACAAGCACGTTGCCCGCATCGGCGCGCACGTAGCCGGTGGCGCGCAGGTCGTGCTCGAGCAGCCACGCCTCGAGATCGAACCCGTCCGGATTGACGTTACCGTGCGGTCGCTTGAGGCGCACCGTCAGCGTCCATCGCTCGCCCGCATGCACGCTCGGCGGCGGCAGGGCGGCGCCATCCCCAGCGGCCACGCGCGGCGCATACCACGCGAGCGAAACACGATGCGGGACGACACCGTCCGCCGTCACCACCTGCTCGATCGCGAACGCGAAGCGCGATCCCGTATCCGAGTTCTGCGGCAGATCGTCGACAACGCCGGTAACGCGGATGTCACGCTCTTCCCACGCCGACGGCAATGCGTCGGCGAGTCGCGCCTCCGCGCGCCAGGCTGCATAGCAAAACCCGAGCAGGCTCGCCGCGACAACCGCGACCGACGCGCGGAGCAGTCGATCGAGACTGACTGGCCGAAGGCGCGTGCGCGCCTTGGCGATCGTCTCGACACGTTCACGCGCCTGTGCGCGCGCGACGAGCAGCGCACCGGCCGTTAGCCCGAATGAAACGATCGTGAGCGCCGCGGGTACCGGCGGCAGGCGCGCACAGAACTGCAACAGCGTTGCGCCGGCGGCGAACGCCGCGAGCGCCGCGGCGATCGGGAGGTTCATGCGGACCGAACGAAAAAAACGGGGTCAGACTCGACCTTGTTCCATTGCCGATCCCGGCTTGGGAGCGCTGCTGCAAAGTCGAGTCCGACCCCATCTGACCGCACTTTTCGGGACCCGGCGATAGGCCGTTCGGCCGATGCCGAAGGAGCGTCAGCGGCCCGGGTAGAGGATCATCTGCGTGCAGCGAAAGAGCGCGATCGTCCGTTGATCGTCGGTGCGCATCACTGCTGCGTCCCAGACCTGCGTCGTGCGGCCGAGATGCACGGCGCGTGCGGTGCAGGCGATCGTGCGCTCGCGCGCGGTGCCGAGGAAATTCGTTTTGAGCTCGACCGTGGTGAAGTTCGTCGCCTCGTCCGGCAGGTGCGCGAGGCAACCGTAACCGCACGCGGTATCCGCGAGCGCGATGATCGTCGCCGCGTGCAGGTAACCGTTGGGCGCGAGCAGGCGCGGCACGATGTCGAGCTCGGCGTCAAGCCGTCCCTCGTCGAAGGCGATGACTCGAAAGCCGACGAGGCCCGGGAGAAAGCCATCTCCGCGCCGATTGACGGCCTCGAGGGTAAAGTCACGCCGCAGTGGCATCGGACGCCAAAAGCGCTGCGCGCAGATCGGTGAGCAGGCGATCGACGGCATCGGCCGGCGTGTCCCACGAGCACATCAGCCGCGCGCCCGTCTCGCCGATGAACACATGGAAGCGCCATCCCTTGTCGTGCAGCGCATCGATCGCGTACTTCGGCAGGTCGACGAACACGCCGTTCGCCTCGACGGGTGCCAAGAGTCGTGCGTGCGGGATTGCGCGAATGCCCCCGGCGAGGCGCCTCGCCATCGCGTTCGCGTGCGCCGCATGACGCAGCCACGCACCGTCTTCGATGATGCCGAGCCACGGCGCGGCGAGGAAGCGCATCTTCGACGCCAGCTGTCCGGCCTGCTTGCGCCGGCGCGCAAACTCGTCGGCGAGATCGCGATCGAAGAAAAGGATCGCCTCGCCTGCCGGCAATCCGTTCTTCGTGCCACCGAGGCAGAGGACGTCCACGCCCGCGCGCCAGCTGAGATCGGCCGCGCCGCAGCGCAGCGAAGCCACGGCATTCGCGAAGCGCGCGCCGTCCATCTGCACGCGCATGCCGCGGTCGCGCGCGACCTTGCGCAGCGCCGCGATCTCCGAAGGCGTGTACACGGTGCCGAACTCGGTCGCCTGCGTGAGCGCGAGCGCACGTGGCCGCGACGAATGCTCGTCATGGGGTGTGACGGCGGCAGCGGCGACGGCTTCCGGCGTTAGCTTCGCGTGCGGCGAATCGATCGTCATCAGCTTCGCGCCGCCGCTCATGAACTCGGGCGCACCGCATTCGTCGACGTTGATGTGCGCCATCGCGTGGCACACGATCGCGTCGGTGTTGCGGCAGATCGCGGCGAGCGCCAATGCGTTGGCGGCCGTGCCGTTGAAGACGAAGTAAACGTCGCAGTCGGTCTCGAACGCGCGCCGGATCGCTTCGATTGCGGCGCGCGTCCAGTCGTCGGCGCCGTAGCCGGGCGCATGGCCGCCGTTAGCCGCTTCGAGCGCGCGCCACGCCTCGGGGCAGATGCCCGCGTAATTGTCGCTGCCGAATTGTGGCGACAGGGCGCGAGCCGTCCCGGTCACGCGAGGCGCTCGCCGACCCAGCTCGACACCGACTGCAGCGCCTTCGGCAACGCCGCGGGATTGGAGCCGCCGGCCTGCGCCATGTCGGCGCGGCCGCCGCCCTTGCCGCCCACCTGCTGCGCAACATGGTTGACGAGGTCGCCGGCCTTCAGCTTGCCGGTCAGGTCGTCCGTCACGCCGGCGATCAGCGTCACGCGTCCGTCGGACACGCTCGCAAGCACGATCGCCGCGCTCTTGAGCTTGTGCTTCAGCTTGTCGATCGTCTCACGCAGTGTTTTCGCGTCGCTGCCGTCGAGAGCGGCGGCCACCACTTTCGCGCCCTTGACGTCGATCGCAGCGCCGGCGAGGTCGTCGCCGGCGTTCGCCGCTGCCTTCGCCTTGAGGCGCGCAAGCTCCCGCTCTGCACTCCGTGCGCTCTCCTGCAGTTGCGCGATGCGCGCCTCGAGTTCCGCAACTGGCGCTTTCAGCAGGTGCGCCGCACCGGTGAGCTGCGCTTCCTGATGCTGCACGTGCGCGAGTGCGCCTTTGCCGGTGACGGCCTCGATCCGCCGGATGCCGGCTGCCACGCCGCTTTCGCCGACGATCTTGAAAAGCCCGATGTCACCGGTGCGCGAGACGTGCGTGCCGCCGCACAATTCGCGCGAGCTGCCGATGTCGAGCACCCGCACCTCGTCGCCGTATTTCTCGCCGAACAGCATGACGGCACCGACGCTCTGCGCCTCGGCAATCGGCATCGTGCGCGCAGCAACACCCGCATTGTCGAGGATTTCCGCATTGACGATCACCTCGACGCGTCGGATCTCCTCGTCGGTCAGCGGCGCGTGATGCGCGAAGTCGAACCGCGTCTTGTCCGGATCGACCAGCGATCCCTTCTGCTGCACGTGCGATCCGAGCACTTCGCGCAGCGCCTTGTGCATCAGATGCGTCGCCGAGTGGTTGCGCATCGTGCGTCCGCGCGCCTCGTAGTCGACGGTTGCTGCGACCCGATCGCCTTCGCGCAGCTCGCCCGTTTTCATTTCACCGATGTGGCCGATCACATCGGGCTGGATTTTCTGCGTGTCGTCGACGGCGAAGAGCGTCAGGCATGCGCCACCCTTCGACAGCTCGCCGCGATCGCCGACCTGCCCGCCCGACTCGGCGTAGAACGGCGTGCGCTCGAGCACGACGACGCCGCACTCACCGGTCGACAACGACTCGACTCGCGCGTCATCCTTGTACAGCGCGACGACGCGTCCTTCGTCCGATAACGTTTCGTAACCGCGGAACATCGTCTTCGGCCCGGAGTATGCGAGCGCATCACTCGACTTGAACTGCGACGCGGCACGCGCACGCTCGCGCTGCGCGTTCATCGCGCGGTCGAATCCCTCTTCGTCGACGCCGACGCCGCGTTCGCGGGCAACGTCCGCCGTGAGATCGAGCGGAAAGCCGAACGTGTCGTAGAGCGTGAACGCGGTGTCGCCATCGAGCATGCGCACCCCGCCGTGCAATGCCTGGTCGAGCATCCGCATGCCGTTCTCGAGCGTTTCACCGAAGCGCTCTTCCTCGGCTTTCAGAACCTGCGCGACCCGCGCCTTGTCTCGCGTGAGCTCGGGATACGCTTCGCCCATCTGCCGATCGAGATCGTCGACCAGCCAATAAAAGAACGGTTGTTTCCAACCGAGCTGGTAGCCGTGACGAATCGCGCGGCGGATGATGCGCCGCAGGACATATCCGCGACCTTCGCTGCCCGGCATCACGCCGTCGACGATCAGGAACGCGCACGCACGGATGTGATCGGCGATCACCTTGAGCGACGGACTGTCGAGATCGCTCGCGTGGGTCTCCCGCGCCGCCGCCTTGATGAGCGCGACGAAGAGATCGATCTCGTAATTCGAATGCACGTGCTGCAGCACGGCCGCCAGGCGCTCGAGGCCCATGCCGGTGTCGACGCAGGGCCGCGGCAGCGGCGTCATCGTGAATCCGTCGGCGCCTTTCTGCCGGTCGAACTGCATGAATACCAGGTTCCAGATCTCGATGTAGCGATCGCCTTCGGCGTCCGGCGACCCCGGCGGCCCGCCGAAGACGGCGGGTCCATGGTCGTAGAAGATTTCGGAACACGGCCCGCACGGGCCGGTGTCGGCCATCTGCCAGAAGTTGTCGCTTGCGAATTTCGCACCCTTGTTGTCGCCGATCCGGATGCAGCGTTCCTGCGCAATCCCGACGTCATTCGTCCAGATGTCGTACGCCTCGTCGTCGTCGATGTAGACGGTCGCCCACAGCCGGTCGGGCGGCAGTCCGTAGCGCGTCGTCAGCAACTCCCACGCGTGGCGGATGGCGTCGCGCTTGAAATAGTCGCCGAAGCTGAAATTGCCGAGCATTTCGAAGAACGTGTGATGCCGCGCCGTGTAGCCGACGTTTTCGAGATCGTTGTGCTTGCCGCCGGCGCGCACGCAGCGCTGCGACGTCGTCGCGCGCGTATACGGGCGCGTCTCCAGCCCGGTGAAGACATCCATGAACTGCACCATGCCGGAGTTCGTGAACAGCAGCGTTAGGTCGTTGGCGGGCACGAGCGATGCGCTCGGGACGTGCGTGTGCCCTTTCGAAACGAAATAATCGAGGAACTGGCAGCGTATGTCGGCGACTTTCATGCGGGCTTTGGGAAAGCGCGTATCCCGGTCCGGATCACGCGTTAGAAATCCGTTAAATCAAAAGCTTGCAGTATATCGTCAACGCGACCGTCCTGCCCAGCGAATGCCGCACTCGTGGCGGGCAGCCGTTGCGCGGGCCACGCACAGCGCCTGCGCTGCGCGGCGCCGCCCGTGCCGTTAGCAATCGCTCGTTACAAAAGTCAACGCGACATCGCATCACCGGAATGTTTCACTATCACACCCGACGCTACGGAGAGCGCATGGAACCTCACGACGAAGAGCACGGATTGGCACGCGTGCATCTCGTGAACCCACTGTGGGACGCGAGCGGCGGATCCGACTGGCGGACGATCGACACGTGGCGGCTGTTGCGGCCGCACGCCGATGTGCGGATGTGGAGCGAATATTCGCCCGCGCCGGCATTTGCGCACTACCCGGTCGAACGCCTGCGTCCATGGTGGTTGCGCTTCCCGCGCGCTGGAACGCTCGTCTTCGTCGGCATCTACTTCCGCATCGGACACTGGACGCGCCTTGCGTCCTTCGAACGCGTCGTGCTGATCTACAACACCGATCAGCCGGACCGGCTCGCCAAGTACGTCGAGCGCCTGGAGCGCGCCGGCCATCGTGTCGATATCATCTATACGTCCCGGGCATTGCGGCGCCGACATCGCGGCCGCGGCCGCGTGCTGGAGAGTCCGATCGACGTGCAGCGGTTCCGGCCGTGGCGGATCGTGCGTCCCGCACGGCCGTTCACCGTCGGGCGCCTGTCGCGCGACATCCGCTCCAAGCATCACGAGGACGATCCCCGGTTGTGGCGGGCGCTTGCACAGGCGGGCTGTCGCGTGCGCCTGATGGGCGCTACCTGTCTTGGTCGCGAAATCGGCGACGTTCCGAACATCGAGGTATTGCCCGCGGGGGCCGAAGACCCGGCAGCGTTCCTGCGGTCTCTCGACTGTTTCGTCTACCGGACAAGCGCACAGTGGTTCGAGGCTTACGGTCGCGTCGTCATCGAAGCGATGGCGACGGGATTGCCGATCGTCGCCGGCCGTCGCGGTGGATATACGGACCACCTGCGTGACCGCGTCAACGCCATGGTGATCGGGGACAGCGACGAGGCGATCGAGCGCGTGATGGAGCTTCGCGCCGACGTCGTAGCGGCGATGCGCCTCGGTTCCGCCGCGCGACGCGATGCGGTTGCGCTCAATGCCGAGGAATTGCCCCGGCGGACGGTTGCGTTGCTCACCGCTCGCGGCGCCGCCGCCGAACGGATAACCGAGGCCGAGGCGGTGACTACCTGACGTTTCGTACGCGGAGCAGCAAGGCGCAACGGCGACCAGCGCGCGCCCGCAGCGGCCGTTCAGTCGGCATCGGTGTCGGTGACGGCACCGGCGGCATCCGGGCGGCGCACGACCTTCAATGCGATCGACAGGCCGTAGCCGCGCGCCATCAGAAAGCGAACCTGACGCGACCGTTCGCGTTCGTCCTTCGGCGCGGCGCCAAAACGGCGTTCCCACAACGCCGAGGCTTCGGCGAGCTCGTCGACGTTCTTCAGCGTATCGAGCGCCGTTTGGGCCGCCGGCGACGCGACGCGGCGTTGCATCAACGCATGCGCAATCGCGCGCTTCCCGTAGCGCCCCGTCTTTTGCGTCACGAGCATTTGCGCGTACCGCGCATCGGACAGGTAGCCGAGCTGCTCGAGGTCGTCCAGCACGCGCGCAACCTCACCGAGGTCCGCGCCGCGGCTCACCAATCTTTCAGCGAGCTCCGCGCGCGGATAGTCGCGCCGGGCAAGCATGCGAACCGCTGTCGCGCGCACCGACGTAACCGGCTTGCGGGGCGCGTTTCGCAAGGAACCTTCAGCGGCGCACGGTTGCTTGCCCGGGCGCCTCAGACATCGGCGCCGTTACCGTTTCCGTCGCCCTTGATCCGCGTGGGCGCCGGAATGCCGACGGTCTCGCGAATCTTCGCCTCGATTTCCGCAGCAGTGTCCGGATGCTCGCGCAGGAACTCGCGCGCGTTGTCCTTGCCCTGCCCGATCTTGTCGCCGGCGTACGCATACCAGGCGCCGGACTTTTCGACGATCCGATGATTGACACCGAGCTCGATGATCTCGCCTTCGCGGCTGATGCCCTCGCCGTACAGGATGTCGAAGAGCGCCTCGCGAAACGGTGGGGAAACCTTGTTCTTCACGACCTTGACGCGCGTTTCGTTGCCGACCACTTCCTCGCCGCGCTTGATCGAGCCGATGCGGCGGATGTCGAGGCGCACCGACGCATAGAATTTGAGCGCGTTGCCACCGGAGGTCGTCTCCGGGTTGCCGAACATCACGCCGATCTTCATCCGAATCTGGTTGATGAAAATAACCAGCACGTTGGCGCGCTTGATGTTCGACGTGAGCTTGCGCTGCGCCTGGCTCATCAGCCGCGCCTGCAGACCCGGTAACTGGTCTCCCATCTCGCCTTCGATTTCCGCCTTGGGCACGAGTGCTGCAACCGAGTCGATGACGATGATGTCGACGCCGCCCGAACGCACCAGCATGTCGGCGATTTCGAGTCCCTGCTCGCCGTGATCCGGCTGCGAGATCAGCAGTTCTCCGACGTTGACGCCGAGCTTCCCGGCGTACACGGGATCGAGCGCATTTTCGGCGTCGATGTAGGCCGCGGTGCCCCCGGCCTTCTGGACCTGTGCCACGACCTGCAGGCACAACGTCGTCTTGCCCGACGATTCGGGACCGTAGACCTCGACGACGCGGCCGCGCGGCAGCCCGCCGACGCCGAGCGCGATGTCGAGCCCGAGCGAGCCCGTCGGGATGACCTGGAGGTCGTTCTGAATCTGGGCCTCGCCCATCTTCATGATCGAGCCCTTGCCGAACTGCTTCTCGATCTGCGCCAGTGCGGCGGCGAGCGCTTTGCCCTTGTCGTCCATGGTCTGTCCGGAAATCATTGGGGTCCTCCGAGAATGGCGCCGATTATGGCACGAACGATCGTTCGATGGAAGCGTTCGAAACGCCTAGATCGGAGTATCGATTGACAGGTGCTCGTCAATGCGTTCGACCCTCATTTTACCGGGCGCGCGCGCGCATCGAGGAGGTCGATCAGCCCGGCAAGCGCGCCGTCGACCGCCGCCGCCCGCACGTCCGCGCGTCCTCCGGGAAAATGCCGCGTCGCAACCGTCGCCGGTCCGTCGGGTGCGGCCCATCCAAAGCAAACCATCCCGATCGGCTTCGAGGCTGTTCCTCCGCCCGGTCCGGCGACGCCCGTCACCGACACCGCGCAAGCGGCACCGCTGTTCGCCAGGGCCCCTTCCGCCATGGCGCGTGCGACGGCCTCGGATACCGCGCCGCGCGCGTCGATCAGTTCACGCGGAACGCCGAGCATTTCGTGCTTCGCGTCGTTCGAATACGTGACGAACCCGCGCTCGAACCAATCGGAGCTGCCCGCAACCGAAGTGATCGCGGCGGCAACAAGGCCACCGGTGCACGACTCCGCAGTCGCCACGCGAACGCCACGCGCCAGCAGCTTGCGCCCGAGTTCGGCGGCCAGCGCGTCGCTCCGATTCGTATTCATCGCACGCAGCTTACAAAATCCAGCCGGCGACCAGCCGCTGCACGATCGCCAGCACGAGCAGCGTGTAGCCGGCCGCGAGGAAATCGTCGGCCATCACGCCGACCGCGTTCTTCATCGCACGGTCGACTTGCCGGATCGGCGGCGGCTTCACGATGTCGAAGGCCCGGAAAACGAAAAAAGCGATGCACTGGCGCACGAGATCGGCGCCGGCGAAGAACAGCACGAACAGGAACGCTGCGATTTCGTCGATGACGATGCTGCCATCGTCCGCGACGCCGAGGTCGCGCGACGTGACGTGCGCCGCCCACACGCCGGCGATGGTGATCGCGACGATCGTGACGAGCCACCCGGCCACGCCCGCGTACGCATTGAGGAGCCATGCAATCGGCCACGCGACCAGCGTGCCGATCGTCCCCGGCGCCACCGGCGACAAGCCCGTCCCGAGCCCGAGCGCGATGAAATGCGCCGGATGACTGAGGAGAAACGCGAACTTCGGCGCCGTCATTCGCATCGCGTAACGCTTATATGATCCCCCCATGCTTGCGGCCGCATTGGCCAATACGGCCGCTGCGCTGCCCCCATGGGGGCCGAATTCGCGCCTTGGGGCGGCCCGACGGCACTCATCCGAAATGATCGAACGCGCGCGGCAGCGATGGCAGCGACCGCCCGTGCTCGTCGCGGATCACGAGGCCCGCATCGGCGGTGATCGCACCGATCGCCGTAAGCGGCACGCCCAACGCAAGCGCGAGCGCATCGATTCGTTCGCGCATCGCGGGTTGCGCCGTGAAGCACAATTCGTAGTCATCGCCACCGGCCAGGAGGCAGTCGAGCGCGAGCGCGCGTTCCGCGCCGTTTTGCCGGGCGCGCAATGCATCGCCGCAGGGAATGGCGGCGAGATCGATGGTCGCGCCGACCCGCGACGCGGCGAGGATGTGCCCGAGATCACCGGTCAGACCGTCGGACAGGTCGAGTGCCGACGACGCAATGCCGCGCAAGGCGACGCCCAATGCGATGCGCGGCTCGGGCGCATCGAGCCTGCGTCGCAGCGCCGGCAATGCCGCCTCGTCGACGCGCGTGTGGCCGGCGGCGACCGCAAGTGCGAGCGCCGCATCGCCGAGCGTCCCCGAGACGAATATCGTATCGCCGGGATTGGCGCCGGCGCGGGTCAGCGCGCTGCCAATCGGCAGTTCGCCGATGGCGGTCACGCAGAGCGTACGCGGTCCGCGCGTCGTATCGCCTCCGATCAGCTCGACGTCGTATAGCGCGGCAAGCGCATCGAAGCCACGCATGAAGGCCGCCAGCCACGCCGGGTCCGGCGTTGGCAACGCGCCGGCGAGAAGCACGAAGCGCGGCAGCGCGCCCATCGCCGCGAGGTCGGACAGGTTGACTGCCAGCGTCTTGTGGCCGAGCCGCACGGGATCCGCATCAGCCGCGAAATGCAGTCCTTCGACGAGCATGTCGACCGAGATGACGTATTCCATGCCCGCCGCGGGTGCGATGACGGCGCCGTCGTCACCGATGCCGATGCGAATATCAGCATTGCGCGGTGTGCGGCGAAAATACCGTTCGATCAATTCGAACTCGTTCATATACCCCTCACGCTTGCGGCCGCATTGGCCAATACGGCCGCAGCGCTGCCCCCCGAGGGGGTGCCATTCGCGCCTTGGGGCGGCCCTGCGGCGCTCACGGCTTCCCCGACGCGCGGATCTCGCCCACCCGTAAGCGCGGTGCGAGCTTGTCGAGCACGCCGTTTACGAACTTGTGTCCGTCCGTTCCCCCATAACTCTTCGCGATCTCGACGGCTTCGTTGATGACGACTCGATAAGGGATGTCCAGTCGATGCGAAAGCTCCCATGCGCCGATCACGAGAACTGCACGCTCGATCGGTGACAGCGATTCGATTTTGCGATCGACGTCGGGTGCGAGCGTATCGAGGAGCGCCGGATAGCCCGATGTCACGCCGCGCCACAGTTCTGCGAAATAGGCGGCGTCAGCGCGCGCATAGCCGGGACTCGTCGTCAGCGATTCGGCGATGACGTCATCGGAACTGCCGGACAGCTGGCGCTCGTAGAGACCCTGCAGGACCAGTTCGCGAGCACGACGCCGCGGCGTGACGGTGCTCATGTGACGGTGCTCATGTGACGGTGCTCATGTGACGGCACTCATGTGACGGCCCCCACGCTTGCGGCCGCATTAGCCAATTCGGCCGCTGCGATGCACCCCCGGGGCGTTATTCGCGTCTTGGGACGGCCCGGCGACGCTCATCGAACGTCGATCGCATCGAGCAGGTTGGCGAGTTCGAGCGCCGCTAGCGCCGCCTCGCGGCCTTTCGTCTCCATGCGTGCCTCCGCTTGCGCATCGGTGTCGCAGGTGAGTATTCCGTTGCCGATCGGCACGCCGAATTCAAGCTGCACGCTTGCGATGCCGGCCGCCGATTCGCCGGCGACGATCTCGAAGTGGTATGTATCGCCGCGAATCACGGCGCCTAGCGCGACCAGCACGTCATGATCGCCGGTCTGCGCGAGCCGCTGCAGCGCGAGCGGTATTTCGAGCGCGCCGGGCACCGTGACGAGCGTGATGCGATCATCCGTGACGCCCGCCTCGGCCAGCACGCGCAAGGCGCCCGCCAGCAGGCCGACGCCGATCGGTGCGTTGAATCGCGACTGCACGATCGCGACGCGGCGCGTGTCACCGCGAGTGCTGGGTTCGATGCGCGTGATCGGCATGGCGGTCATGAGCGGGCGGCGGTTACCGGTGCGCGCGCCGTCGTGGCAGCGGCGTGTCCGGACTAGGAAACGTGACGCGCGATCGGCGCTTCCTCGTAACCGGTCACTTCGAGATCGAATCCCGCCATGCTCGGCATTTTGCGCTGCCGCGCGAGCAGCCGCATCTTGCCGACATGGAGGTCGCGCAGGATCTGCGCGCCGATGCCGTAATTTCGGAGGTCCATCTTCGCTGGCGCGGGCGACTCGCCGGCAATCGCGCGGCGGCGCAGTTCCTGCGCGCTTTCCGCCCGGTGCAGCAGCACGATGACGCCGCGCCCCGCTGCGGCAATCGCCCGCTCGGCCTCGAGGATGCTCCACGCGTGCGACTCGCTTTCGGAGTCGAGCAGGTCGATGACCGACAGCGGCTCGTGCACGCGCACCAGCGTTTCGACATCGGGGGAAATCGGCCCGCGCGTCAGTGCGAGGTGCGTCGCATCGGACAGCTTGTCGCGATAGACGACCAGCCGAAACGCGCCGGCGGGCGTCATCAACGGTCGTTCCGCCACGCGCTCGATGAGCCGCTCGGTGCGACTGCGGTGATGGATCAAGTCAGCGATCGCGCCGATCTTCAGTCCGTGCAGGCGTGCGAAGATCTCGAGATCCGGTCGCCGCGCCATCGTGCCGTCGTCGTTCATGATTTCGCAGAGCACTGCCGACGGCGACCGACCCGCAAGCCGCGCAAGATCGCAACACGCCTCGGTGTGGCCGGCGCGCGCCAGCACGCCACCCGGCTGCGCAATCAGCGGAAACACGTGTCCAGGCTGCACGATGTCGTCCGGCGTGGCATTGAGCGCGGCCGCGACGCGGATCGTGTGCGCGCGATCGGCGGCGGAGATTCCGGTCGTCACGCCGTGCGCGGCTTCGATCGACACCGTGAAATTCGTGCCGTGCACCGAGCGGTTGACCGGCGTCATCGGCGCAAGGTTGAGCTGGTGCGCGCGATCGTCGGTGATCGGCATGCAGATCAACCCCCGGCCGAACCGCGCCATGAAATTGATCGCATCCGCCGTGACGTGATCCGCGGCGAACACGAGATCGCCTTCGTTCTCGCGGTCCTCTTCGTCGACGAGGACGACCATCCGTCCCGCCTTGATTTCGGCGATGATTTCGATGATCGGCGCGAGCGGCATGGTGTCAATCGGCAACGCGAGGCGGCATGCATCGCATTTTACCGTAGCGCCCGAACGCCTCGGTTTGACGTACCCCGCCCCATTTTCCGCCGAGCGGACGACGGGAGTCTCAGCGCGGAAACAGCGCGAGCGTGGCCTGCGTGAGCGAGCTCGCGGGATCGGTGTAATCCAGCACGACGCTGTAATGATGCCGGTTCGCAATTCGCAGCGGCGACTGCACACCCGGCGGATGATTCTGCGGCCACGCGTCCCACAGCAGGTCCGTCTGGCGCCGGAACTCGGAAGTCTCATCCGCGCCCACGGCGAGCAACAGCGGTGCATCGGTCAGCGGATGGTGATCGACCGGTGACAGGCGCCGCGCTTCGGCTTCGTCGAGGCGAAAGTCGACGTTGTGCGAGAACTGCACGAGCGGCTCGAGGTCGTGCACGCCGGAGAGCGAAACACCGCCGGCGAAGGGCGTTTGCGAAAGGCCGCGCCCGCGCCAGTTGGTCGAATACATCATCGCGGTCAAATGCCCACCCGCCGAGTGCCCGGCGATCACGAGCGGCATCGGCGCACCCCGCGACCGACCGTCGCGCATGACCCACAGGATCGCATGGCGACATTGCTCGATGACCGTCGCGATCGTGACGTCGGGACACAGGTCGTAATTGATGACGGCAACCGCGAGACCCGCGTCGACGAACGCCGGCGCTACGAACGCGTGGTCCGACTTGTCGAGCGTGCGCCACCAGCCGCCATGGATGAACATCAGCGTTCCGCGCGCCGGCGACATCGGCACATAGAGGTCGAGCGTCTCCTTGGGACCGGACCCATATCGGATGTCGATCGAAGGTCGCAGCGCTTCCCTGGCACTTTCCGAGCGCGCGAGCCATTGATCGAGCCACTGTTGATGATCGGCGACCGCCGCGCGATTGTTGTAGCCGCTTTCGATCGCCTCGGGCGTCAATATGGGTGATGAGGTCATGATCAATCCGCCGGAGCGACGATTTCGATGGCGAGCGGCGTCAAGCCCTCGATGCGGCCTTCGAGCCGATCCTTGACTACCACCGGACCCACCCCCGACGGCGTCCCGGTGAATATCAGGTCGCCCGGTTCCAGCCGATACAGGCGCGACAGGAACTCGATCATATGCGGCACGTCCCACACCATGTCCGACAGATCGCCATGCTGGCGCCGCTGTCCGTTGACGTCGAGCGTGATCTCGCCCTGCGTGAGCGGACCCGTCTGGGCGACCGGATGAATCGGCGCAATGGGAGCGGCTTGCGCAAACGACTTGCCGATGTCCCACGGCCGCTTCTTCTCGCGCATGTCGTTCTGCAGATCGCGGCGGGTCATGTCGAGGCCGACCGCATAGCCGAAGACAAGCCCTTGCGCATCGCCGGCCGCAACGTTTGCCCCGCTCTTCCCGATCGCCACCACCAGTTCGAGCTCGTGATGGAAATTGCGCGTCGCCATCGGATACGCGACGCGGCCCACTGAGGGCGGGACGACCGGCACGATGGCGTCGGCCGGCTTTGTGAAGAAGAACGGCGGTTCCTTCGTCGCATCGCCACCCATTTCCTTCGTGTGCTCGGCATAATTGCGGCCGACGCAAAAGATGTGACGGACCGGAAACAGCCGATTGCCGCCGACGACCGGAATGGCCGGCAGGTCCCAGACGGGAATGGCGTATTGCACGTGGGAAGACTCCTTATTCGGCGTCGGGTTGCCGCGCGGGCGCCGCATCGGCGAACGCGGGCAGCGCGTTGCACGCCGATTCGATGCGGGTCAACGTCGGGTACGGTGACATGTCGATGTCGAACCGTCTTGCGTTGGCAATCTGCGGGACGAGGCAGATGTCGGCGAGCGTCGGCTGGTCGCCGTGGCAGAATTGCCCCGTCGCGGTATCGCGCGCGAGCAACTTCTCCAGCGCCTCGAAGCCGACGTCGATCCAGTACCGATACCACCCGTCCTTCCGTTCGCGCGAGACGCCCAGGGTCGCGGTCAGGTAATTCAGCACGCGCAGGTTGTCGAGCGGATGGATCTCGCAGGCGATCTGCAACGCGATGGCGCGGACGCGGGCGCGCGCGACGGGATGCTGCGGCAGAAGCGGCGGCTCGCGATGCGTCTCGTCCAGGTATTCGATGATCGCGAGCGATTGCGTCAGCACGTGACCGTCGTCGAGTGCCAACGCCGGAACGAGGCCCTGCGGATTGAGCGCCAGGTAGTCCTGCGCACGCTGGCTGCCCATCCGCAGGTGGACATGCGTGCGCTCGTCCGGCGCGATGCCTTTGAGGTTCAGCGCGATGCGAACGCGATAGGCAGCGGACGAGCGGAAGTAATCGTAGAGTCGCATGGGGCGCGGGTGCTCCGCCGTCAGAAAGCGGAGATTCCGGTTTGCGCACGGCCGAGGATCAGTGCATGGATGTCGTGCGTCCCCTCGTACGTGTTGACGGTTTCGAGGTTCAGTACGTGGCGGATCACGTGGAACTCATCGACGATGCCGTTCGCACCGTGCATGTCGCGCGCCGCCCGCGCGATCTCGAGGGCCTTGCCGCAGCTGTTGCGTTTCATGATCGATGTGATTTCCGGCGCGGCGCGATCCTCGTCCTTGAGCCGGCCGAGCCGCAGGCAGCCTTGCAGACCGAGCGCGATCTCCGTCTGCATGTCGGCGAGCTTCTTCTGGATCAGCTGATTCGCGGCCAGCGGACGGCCGAACTGCTTGCGGTCCAGCACGTATTGCCGCGCCGCCTCCCAGCAGAATTCCGCGGCACCGAGCGCGCCCCACGCGATGCCGTAGCGCGCGCTGTTGAGGCATCCCATCGGTCCCTTCAAGCCCCGCACGTTCGGTAGCAGGTTGTCGGCGGGCACGAACACGTCGTCCATGACGATTTCGCCGGTGACCGACGTGCGCAGCGAAAACTTGCCTTCGATCCTGGGCGCCGACAGGCCTTGCATTCCCTTTTCGAGGATGAAGCCGCGAACGACGCCGTCGAGCTTCGCCCATACGACGAACACATCGGCGATCGGCGAGTTGGAGATCCATGTCTTCGCGCCGGTGACACGAAAACCGCCGTCGACACTCCGCGCGCGGCTCTCCATCGAACCGGGGTCCGAGCCGTGGTCGGGTTCGGTCAGGCCGAAGCAGCCGATCCGTTCACCGCGCGCAAGCGGCGGCAGATATTTCGTTCGCTGCGCCTCGCTGCCATACGTGTAAATCGGAAACATGACGAGCGAGCTCTGGACGCTCATCATCGACCGGTAACCCGAGTCCACGCGCTCGATTTCACGCGCGACGAGTCCGTAGCAGACGTAATTGAGTCCGGCGCCGCCGTATTCCGGCGGCAACGTGGATCCGAGCAAGCCGAGTGCGCCCATTTCCGCGAAGATCGCCGGATCGCTCGTCTCGTTGCGAAAAGCGTCGCGCACGCGCGGCATCAGCTTTTCCTGCGCGTACGCACGCGCGGTGTCGCGAACCATCCGCTCTTCCCCGGTGAGCTGCTCGTCGAGGAGCAACGGATCGTCCCACTTGAAAGCGGGCTTGCGCGTTGCGATGGGATCGGGCGCGTTCATCGGAGCTCCGTTGGGATACGACGCGGCGCTGATGTCGACCTCGTGCCGAACGCGGCGGGTAGCGTCGCCACTGGCCAGGGAGCCGACCCGGCTCCCGCAAAGGCCGCAATTATCGCGCGTCCGCTTGCGTCCGTCCAACGCCGTGCGGCGTCACGGCCGTCGCTTCGACGATCGTGCAGACATCGCCGCCCGGACAGAAACGGCGGCCGTTCTCCCGCGACGACGACCGCCATCGACAATGTCGGTCATCGACTCGGTTCCCGGTGCGCCTCCAGCGCATGCGCAAGTGCGGCCTTTACTCCGCCGAGAAGATGGTAAAGCGTTTCGCGCTCGACGCCCTGAACGGCGGTCAGCACGTCGACGATCCATCGGTCGTGCTCGGCCACCATCGCCTCGAACTGTCGTCTGCCCTTCGCCGTCAGGCTCACCCGGTAGACGCGCCGGTCGCCGGGCGACTCGCGGCGTGCGACGAGACCTTCGCCGACGAGCTGGTCGGTCAGCCCCGTGATGTTCCCGCCCGTCACCATCAGACGTCGCGAAATGTCGCTCATTCGCAAGCCCTTCGGCGCGCGGGCGAGCTGCGCCATCAGGTCGAAGCGCGCGAGCGTGATGTCGAAGCGTTCGCGCAATCGCGCGCGCACATGGCGCTCGATCATCATCGTGCAGGTCAGAAGCCGGAGCCAGAGACATACCGAAGGATGATCGCCATCCGAGACCCGCGATTCGGCATCCAGCAACGGCATTACGAAGATCGCATGCATGCCATGACCTCGCCACCGAAAATTGAAATGGACTGACCGATAATCGCTTGCGGCGCCGACAGCCATGACGACGTCATCGCGTAGACACGATTCGCCTCCGCGCCACGCCAGGCGGGCGGCTCCCCATGTGAACGGTCCAGCCCTGAAGTATCCGGCACAAGCGGCAATTGCGCCAATGGCCTAGGCCGTCTCGCCGATATCACCGCACGGACGCCCTGCGCACAATCGTCCGCATGCGACTCGGAACCGACCTTCGCGGCTTCACTCTCCTGGAGTTGGCGGCCGCGCTCACCATCGCGGCGATCGTTTTCGCGCTCGGTGTTCCCGGACTCGGCTCATGGATGGCCGAGCAGGAATTGCAGGATCGCGCCGATGCCCTGCTGCACGCGCTCGATCTAGCCCGCAGCGAGGCGATCAAGCGCGGCGGACGGGTCGATGTGTGTCCGGGCGCAGCCGAATGTTCCGGCGGCGCCATGCCATGGGAAGGTGGCTGGACGGTGGTGCCCGAAGCCGTCCGAGGCAGCGGGTCCGCTGCGATCACGCGCGAGCGCCGAGCCGCGCCGGGGATCACGATTCGCGGCAATCGTCCGGTGGCCGATTACGTTTCCTACACCAGTTTCGGCCATGCCCGGCGCTTCGATGGCGCATTGCAGATGGGCACTTTCACCGTGTGCCGCCCCGGCCACCGGGCACGCAAGGTGATCCTTGCGAACAGCGGACGTGCGCGAATCGAAGCGTCGCCGGACGGATGTCCATGAATCGCTTCCAGCGCGCTGGTTTCACGCTGCTCGAGATGATGCTCGTCGTCGCGATCCTCGGCACGCTCGCGACGATTGCGCTTCCGTCGTACGCAGCCTACGTCAAGCGCAGCCATATCCTCGAAGCCGTCGCGCGTCTTTCCGACGCCCGCATGCGCATGGAGGAATACTTCCTCGACCAGCGCACGTACATCGACGACACGGGCCATTGCGGCGCCGTGGCGCCGTCATCCGGAACCGCGGACACCTTTTTGCTGACCTGCGACGCGACCGCGACGACGTTCACCTACACCGCGACGGGGCTTTCCGCCAGGGGGATGGATGCGTTCGTCTATGCAATCGATCAGGCCGGGAACAAAACGACAATCGCATCGCCAGCAGGATGGTCGCGAGCGGCCGATTGCTGGACGATCCGCGCAGACGGCTTATGCGTTTGATCACGGTGACAAGCCGCGGCATGCTTCTGCTCGAAGCGCTGCTCGCGCTCGTCGTGTTTTCGCTCGGCATGCTCGGTCTGCTCGCTCTCCTCGCCAATGCGCTGCGCGAAAGCGGCAGCGCGTATTGGCGAAGCGAAGCGTTCGACGTGGCATCCGCCACGCTGTCGGGAATGTGGGCGCAGGATCCGGCCGCGCTTGCACCTCGCTTCGATGCCGCGACGGAAGGCCCCGGCTATCGGGCGCTGCTCGCCGCCGCGATGCGCTTGCCGGGCGTTACCGCGCACGTGAATGCGCCCCTTGTCGTGATCGATGATTCGGCGCCGGAAAGTCGACGCGTCTCGGTCACGGTCTACTGGCAGATGCCCACCGACCAAAAGGCGCATCAGGCATCCGTCACCGCCTCGCTGCCGATGCATTGAATGATGCAACGGTCGATGCCAATGAACAACCTGCATCGCGGGGCCTCGCTGATCGACGCGCTCGTCGGCCTCGCCATCGGATTGCTCTCGATGGTGATCATTCACCAGGCGTTCGTCGCCATCGACACGGTAAGGCGACACGCGGCTGCGGTCGCCGACGCGCAGAGCA
>JALYSS010000076.1 GCA_030854685.1 Pseudomonadota bacterium
GGCATAGAGCAGCGGCGAGATCATGAGCGCCGAGTTGACCGACATGCCGCGCATGACCTTGGTGTGGATCGCCTCGATGTCGATCGCCTGGTAGAAGGCCTTGCGCACGCGCACGTCCTTGAACGGGTTCTTGCCCTTGACGCTCGAGTACTTCAACTCGTCGCTCTTCTGGTCCATGCCGATGAAGATCGTCCGGTTTTCCTCGCCCGCGACGACCTTGATGTTCGGATCGGACTTGAGCTTCGGCAGGTCCTGCAGCGGTGGGTCGAGCGCGAAATCGATCTCTCCCGAAAGGAGTGCCGCCGTGCGCGTCGCGGCCGACTTGATCGGCGTATAGACGATCTCGGTGACGTTGCCCTCCATCTTGCCCCACCACTTCGGGTTCGCGTCGAGCACGGTCTTCACGTCCGGCTCACGCGCCTTCAGCACGTACGGTCCGGTGCCGTTCGCGTGGCCGACGGCGTAGGTTTCTTCCTTCTGCAGATAGTCCTGCACCTCGACGACGTTATGCTTCTCGCACCACGACTTGCTCATGATGCGCACGTCGGTCAACTGGCGCAGCAGCACCGGCGCCGGACCGGTCGTGATGATGTCGACGGTCATATCGTCGACCTTCTTCGCCTCGCCGACGCCGGACAGGTACGCCTTCATCATCGAGCGCTTCGACATCTGCCGGCTGAACGAGAACACGACGTCGTCGGCGGTCAGTGGCTCGCCTTCCTGAAACGTCACGTTGGGGCGCAGGTGGAAGCGCCACTGCGTCGGGCCCATCTGCTCCCACTTCACCGCGAGCTGCGGCACGATGTCGAATTTCTTGTCGTACTGGACCAGCGATTCGTAGACGTAGCTGTTGAACGTGTTGTTGAAGCTCTCGTTCTGGGCATACGGATCGAACGTGAGCACGTCGCCCTGGCTCGCCCAGCGAAAGCTCTTCGCATATCCCGGCGCGGCGACCAGCAGCGCTCCGAGTACTGCCGCAACACAGACCTTCGAACGTGAACGCATCACTCCTCCTTATGGACCCGATCCCACGTCCCGCGCGGGCGGCCGGGCGTGCATGATGGCGAACAAGGTCGCGAGCGTCAATCGAGCGATCCTCTACGCGTCGGCGTCGTGGTACGGATACGGTCCGTCGAACTGGCCGATGAACGCTGTGTGGCTGACGAGGCCGACCTCGTCGTGCCACCAATGCAGCTGGAATCCCGGGGGTTCGAGCGTGAATCGCAACGGCGCGTCGGGATCGAGGTCGAGCACGACCTGATGCGCCGGACTCGGACTCGTCGAAGCGATCGTGCCTCCGAACCGTGCCTGGATCGGGCGGTGAAGGTGTCCGCACAGGATGCGCTCGATGCGCGGATAGCGCCGTACGATCGCTTCGAGCGGCGCCCGGCCGGCGAGCCCGATTCGATCCATGGATCCGATTCCCGTGGGGAACGGCGCGTGATGCATCAGGATCACCGTCGGTCGCTCCGATGCCTCCGCAAGTCGCGTCTCGAGCCAGGAAAGCCGCGCCGCGTCGAGCTCGCCGCCGCTCGCGCCCGGGATCACCGTATCGAGCGCGATCAGGCGTAACGGCCCGGCGTCGATCGCGTACTGGATGAAGCCATTGGTCTGCCGCAGATAGGCGTGATCCCGGAAAGCAGCCCGCAGCGCGCCGCGCTCGTCGTGGTTGCCGGGCAGCAGATAGACGGGCATCGACAGGGGAGACAACAGCTCGCGCAGATGCGCATACGCCTCCGCTCGGCCGGAGTCGGTGAGGTCGCCGGTGACGACGACGAGGTCCGGTTGCTGCCGCAATGCAAGGATATGGGCGACGCAGCGGCGAAGGCACGCCGCCGTGTCGACGAGCCGATAGGCAAGGACGCCGGGGGCCTCGATGTGCAAGTCGCTGATTTGGCAAATGATCATGGGGTCGGAACTTCGAGAATCAGCCGCGTGTCGACGGGGGTTGCGATTGTAGGCAAGAAGACCGGCGCGCCGGCTGACTCATGCGACGGAGCGCGAGCCGTCGAGGCTGCGGGCGACGCGCGCCGACGCCGTTTCGACGACATCGCGCGCGAAGCATTCGATCGGCTCGACACCCATCCTGCGCATCCACGTGAGCTGGCGTTTCGCAAGTTGCCGCGTCGCGGCGATCGCGCGCTCGCGGAGCGCCGACCGGTCGCTGCGGCCATCGAGGTAGTCGAATACCTGGCGATAACCAACGCAGCGCATCGACGGCATGTCCGGCCGCAATGCGAAACGACTGCGCAGCGTGCGTACCTCGTCGACCAGCCCGCCTGCGAGCATCGCATCGAGTCGGCGCGCGATGGCAGCGTGCAGTTGCGCGCGATCGCCCGGTGCGAGCGCGACGACGATCGTTGGCTCAATTCCGCTTCGCGCTTCGCGCGCGCCCTGTAGCACCGACAACGGCCGCCCCGTCAACGCGTGCACTTCCAGCGCGCGCTGAATGCGTTGCGAATCGTTCGGCGCAAGGCGTGCGGCAATGGCGGGATCGACTTGCGCGAGTTGCGCATGCATTGCCGGCCAACCGTCGCGCGACGCGCGCGCATCGAGTTCCGCGCGAACCGCAGGATCGGCGCGCGGCAGTGCGCTCAGTCCGTCGCGGAGCGCCTTGAAATACAGCATCGTCCCACCCGCGACGATCGGCACGCGATCGCGCGCACGAATTCGGGCGACCGCCGCGGTGGCATCGACGCAGAAGCATGCCGCGGAATACGCTTCGTCGGGATCGATGAGGTCGAGGAGATGATGCGGAACCGCCGCGCGCGCTATCGCGTCGGGCTTGGCCGTGCCGATGTCCATGCCGCGATAGACCTGCGCCGAATCCACGCTGACGATTTCCCCATCAAAGCGCTTCGCGAGTGCGAGCGCGACCGCGGACTTGCCCGCGGCAGTCGGGCCCATCAGCAGCACGACGGGTGTCATCGGATCGGGATAAGTCGGTGCGGGAAGATAAATCGGTGTCGGAGGTGCAAACCCAATACCGGCCTACATGCATTGCACCTCCGACACCGATTTACCGCCCACGCATGAAGAGGTGATCGAGGTCAGTGAGCGTCAGCTGATACCACGTCGGCCGGCCATGATTGCATTGACCGGATCGCTCGGTCGCTTCCATTTCGCGCAACAGCGCGTCCATTTCGACGATCGTCAAACTGCGATTCGCCCGCACTGCGCCGTGACAGGCCATCGTCGACAACAGTTCGTCGCGCCGCGCATCGAGCGCACGCGAGCCGCCGTATTCGCGGATGTCGTGCAGGACTGCGCGAGCGAGCGCGGTCGCATCGGCATCCTTGAGTGCGGCTGGTATGCCGCGTACCGCGAGCGTCGCCGGACCGAGCGCCGACACGTCGAAGCCGAGCGCGTCGAGCGCATCGCGATGTTCGGTCGCGGCCGCGACTTCGAGCGCATCCGCCGCGAACGTCGCGGGCACCAGCAACGGCTGCACCGGAACAATCCCGTCGAACGCCGCCTTCAACCGTTCATATACGATGCGCTCGTGTGCCGCATGCATGTCGACGAGAATGAGGCCCGCGCGGTTTTGCGCGAGCACGTAAATGCCGTGCAATTGCGCGATCGCGAAGCCGAGCGGATGAGCATCGCCGTCCGGCAGCGCAGTCGGCGCGTCCGCACGCGGGCCAAAAAGCCTGCGATAGAACGTGGCGGGCTCGTTCGTGTCGAGCGGAATCGCATGCTGCCCATCCATGCCGCCGCCACTCGGATAGCGTGCGCCGAAGC
>JALYSS010000077.1 GCA_030854685.1 Pseudomonadota bacterium
GACCTATACTTATCCACAGTCGTCCGATCAACGGACGGCACTAGGCCCCTGGTCAAAATTCAACCGGCACAGGTGGTCAAAATTCGGCCGGCGCCAACAGACGCGCTGCCTCCGGGCACGCCTTGGCTCTTCCCCTCCCCGGCCGCCAAGGACGGTCACACGGTGTGCATTCGCAAGCCGTATCGGCGCGTCGTCGCGTCAGCCGGACTGGACCCAGACATAGTCGTGCGGCACACCTTGCGTCACACGGCCATCACGCACTTGGTGCAGGCGGGTGTCGACCTGCCGACCGTAAAACGAATCAGCGGTCACAAGACGCTCGCGATGGTCGAGCGATATGCCCATGCAAACGGGGCGCACATACAGACCGCGATGGACAAGCTCGAAGAGCGTTTGAAGATCGCCTGACGAAGGCACTTGCGCCAAACGCGGAGGCACGATTACACCAGAACTACACAATTGAAGAAGACTTGCTGTGGAAACGTGTCGCAAGTCTTTGTATTTTTGGTGGCCAAGGGCGGAATTGAACCACCGACACAAGGATTTTCAGTCCTCTGCTCTACCAACTGAGCTACTTGGCCATTTGAACTGCAACGGCCGAAGCTCCGTTTTTCGAAGCTTCGGCCGAAGAAGCGATTATATCAGCCGTTGCCGGCGAATTTCGCTCCGGAGCCATTGACGAGGCCGCCCGATTGATCGCGCTCGCCCGTGGCGTTGCGCACACGGCCGCTCGACGGCCGAAATCGCTTTGGCACGTCCTTTCGCAACGCGCTATCCTTCTCGGTTCGAATCGGTGAATCGGCTCGCCTGCGAGAAAGCGGATCGCAGGATCGCGATCACCATCCCGATGTCGGTGCGCCGTTCGAAATCGAAAGCCATTGTCACGATCATTCACGGCCTTTCGGGCCACCAGGAGGGATCAGCATGGCGACTTACATTGTCCTGTCGAGCTTCACCGATCAAGGCATTCGCACCGTCAAGGACACGACCAAACGGGCGGACGCCGTCAGGGAATTGGCAAGAAAAATGGGCATCGAGACGAAGTCACTGTATTGGACCGTCGGCAAGTACGACGTCGTCGCGACATTCGAGGCTCCGGACGATGCGGCGATGACCGCGTTGAGCCTCGCGCTCAGTTCATCGGGCAACGTACGCACGCAGACGATGCGCGCGTTCTCGAAAGACGAGATGGGCGGGATCCTGTCCAAGCTCGGTTGAGCATCGGCGGCGATGCTCGCGGCGGGGCGACGGGGCGCGAAACCAGCGCCCCATTTTCGCCGAACCCCTTGTGAAGCGAACGCGACGATCGCCCGGCGTGCCGTGCTATTCGGCGAAGAACGCGGACAATTCCTTCAACGTATCGTCCGGCACTTCCTCGGCGAGGTAGTGACCTGATGGCAATGCGCGGCCCCGGACGTTGTCGGCCACGGCGCGCCAATCGTCGAGCGGCTTGAAGAGCCGGTGCACGATGCCGCGCTCGCCCCAAACAACGAGCAACGGGCACGCGATTTTCTGCGCTTCGCTCGCCGCGTCGTGCTCGAGATCGATCGAAGCCGCGGCGCGGTAGTCTTCGCAGCTCGCATGAATCGTCTCGGGATTGCCGAAGCAGCGCTCGTATTCCGCGAGTGCGCGTGCATCGAAATGCGCGAGGCCGGTGCCCCACCCGCCGAGCTTGCGGCGCAGGTAGTAAAGGGGATCGGAACCGATCAGCCGTTCGGGCAGGTCGAACGGCTGGATCAGGAAGAACCAGTGATAGTAGGCGGTGGCGAATGCCTGATCGGTATGCGCGTACATCGTGCGCGTCGGCGAAATGTCGAGGACGGCGAGTTGCGTCACCGCATCCGGATGATCGAGGCAAAGCCGATGGGCGACGCGACCGCCGCGATCGTGGCCGACCAGACGAAAACGCGAATGGCCAAGATCACGCATCAGCTCGACCATGTCCTGCGCCATCGAGCGCTTCGAATACGCGGCGTGCGTGTCGTCCGATGCGGGCTTGCCCGAGTCTCCATAGCCCCGCAGGTCGGCGCATACGACGGTGTAGTGCCGCGCGAGCGCCGGTGCGACGCGATGCCACATCGCGTGCGTCTGCGGATAGCCGTGCAGCAGCAACGCCGGCGGTCCGTCACCGCCGACGACGCAGCGAATTTCCGTATCCGACGTTCGTATGCGATGCGTCGTAAAGCCGGGAAAGAGGTTGCGTTCGCTCATCTCACGTCAATCGTTCGCGATCGACAGTCCCGACCCCTCGCACGCGCCGATCGTGAACAGCGCACCGCAAAAGCATCAGGCACGGAAGCGACTGACCCCGGGGATAACGTCGAATGCTGAGTCGAACGTCATGATTCGGTCGATTTCTTCGCGCGCCATTACGGCAGCGTGAAGGGCATCCCGAGCGGATAGATTCGACACTCCCAGCGCGAAATCACGGGCGCGCTCGACGTCGATCAATTCGATCGCAATCACGTCATCGACAACGCCAAGCAACGCGTCGAACGCCGGCTGGATTGCTTCGCGCCTGTCGATTGCCACGTATCGGTGCAGAATTTCCTGCAACACCTCTACGCTGGTGACCAGCCGCTCGCCGGCGGCAATCGCCGCCTCGAGCAACTGTTTGGCGTCGACCTTGTGGGGATGAGCCGTCCCCACGAGATACATCGGGATATTCGAGTCGACGAAGATCAACGCGGTGATTCGTCGAGATACCCGCGCTCGATCTCGTCAAGCATCCGACCGATGTCGGGCGAGGGGAAGGCGTGCCGGGCTGCCGCGCGCACTACGGCCAGCTTTTTGCTGGCTGCCGCACCGGATTTGCCGCGCCGCGCGGCGCGCAGCGCCTGACGAACCCACTCGGCGGTCGTCATCTGCTGCCGGCGAGCCGATTGCTGGATTTCAGCGAGCTCCTTGTCCTGCAGGATGACCTGGAGGCGTTTACTCATCCGATGAGTCTAATTGACTAACGTAAGGTAGTCAATCGCCATCACGCTTCCCGACCATCGTCGCAGCCTGCGCAGGATCGATACCGACCGACTTTGCCGCGTCGAGCAGGTCGGACCACGTCTTGTCGTCGATCGGCACGCCGGTTTGCAAACGCTCGGTGCGCGTACGCCGCTCCACGTCGCCGGGCGCGAGCACGGGTTCACCGGACTTGCGCGGCGGCGACGCCTTTACCCAGTCGACGAAGCGCCGGGCCTCGCGCGCAACCGCGCCATCGGGTGCATAGACCGCCGGCGCGATGTAAATCGACAACATGTTGTTGCGTAGCACCGTATCTTCGGGATCGGAGCTGCGGCCGGTGGAAAGCGCGCCCGCCAGCAGGTCGGTGACGATCGACAGTCCCGATCCCTTGTGCGCGCCGATCGTCAGCAGCGCACCGCCATCGTAGAACGCCTTCGGATCCGTCGTCGGCGCACCGTCGCGGTCGATGATCCATCCGTCCGGCACGTGCTCGCCCTTGTTCAGCGCAACCATCAACTTGCCTTCGGCGACCGTCGATGTCGTCACGTCGAGGATCACCGGATCGCCGCCGTCGATGGGGACGCCGATCGAGATCGGATTCGTCGACAGGCGCCGATCGCTGCCGCCGTAGGGCGCCACACGCTGCGCACCCGACGTATTGAGGAAATGCAGCGACACCTGGCCCCGCGCGGCCGCCATCTCCGCCCACTCGCCGACGCGTCCCAGGTGCCCGCAGTTCCGAAGGCCGATCATCGCGATGCCCATTTTCGCAGCCTTCGCGATACCGAGACGCGTCGCGTATTCGCCAATCACCTGGCCAAAGCCGCGGTTGCCGTCGACGATCGCGAGCGTCTCCGTATCGACGACGAGCGTCGGCGCCGTATTGGGTCGCAGCGTTCCATCGCGCACCCATTCGAGGTATTTCGCCACGCGGATCACGCCATGCGACTCGTGGCCGACGCAGTTCGCATCGACGAGACGTGTCGCGACCGCTTGCGCCTCGTCGGCGCTGCAGCCGACGCCGCGCATGATCGCCGCAACGAGCGTCACGAGCTTCGCCGGCGTAACGGTGCGCATTTCAGTGGCTCGCGGGATCCGGCGCGGTGGCCGGGATCGACGTCGCATCCGACGCGATGCGACGGAAACAACCGTGACAGGAATGGATGTCGCGCTCCACGTGTTGGCGTTTTTTCACATTATAGGGGCGAGCCGGTAGGCGACATCAACCTCGGCGTCGGTTCGGATCACGACCGCGGTCAACGATCCGAACCTGCGTATCCGGCGCTAAGCGCGGTCAATCGCGAGAATGCGCGATTCGAGAGCCGTCGCTTGCCGGAGTCGCACTTCGAGGAGAACGGCGGCGATCCTTCCGGACCCGCGGCCCATGCTCCTTTTCGCACCGACGATCTTCGCAAGTGCGTTCCTGCTCTTTCTCGTCCAGCCGATCATCGCCAAGCAGATCCTGCCGTGGTTCGGTGGATCGGCGGCGGTATGGACCACGTGCCTCGTGTTTTTTCAGGCGGCACTGCTCGCCGGGTATGCGTACGCCGACGTCGTCGTTCGCCGCCTGTCGTTGCGTCATCAGGCGCTGCTGCACGGCGCGCTGCTCGTTGCGAGCCTGCTCGCGCTGCCGATTGTTCCGGGGGCGTTCTGGAAACCGGTTGGCAATGAAAATCCCGCCGCGCTGATCCTCGGCCTGCTGGCCGTCACGCTCGGTCTGCCGTATTTCCTGCTATCCGCGACGAGCTCGCTGTTGCAGGCGTGGTTTGCGCGTCGCCACCCGGGCCGCAATCCGTATCGGCTGTTCGCGCTGTCCAATCTTGCGTCGCTGCTCGCGCTCCTCGCCTATCCGTTCGCGATCGAGCCGCGGATTCCGACACGGATACAGGCCCACGCGTGGTCCGCCGGCTACGTGCTCTTCGCGTGCTTTGCATCGCGACTGCGTGGCGCAATTTGCGGAGCGCCGGGAAGCCGTCGATCGGTCAGGCAACGATCGACGTGGGGCAAGAATCTTCGCCGCCCTTCGCGCGGCACCTGCTGTGGTGCGTACTTGCGGCGACAAGCAGCGAGCTGCTGCTGTCGGTCACCAGCCACATCACGCAAAACATCGCGGCCGTGCCGCTGCTGTGGATCGTCCCGTTGACCATCTACCTGCTGACGTTCATTCTCTGTTTCGAAAGCAGCCGCCTCTATCCGCGCGAGGCGTTGCTACCCATCGCGGCGGCGACGCTCGGCGTGATGGCGTGGTGCTTGGCCGATCCCGACCTCACGCAGGAACTCGAGCTCCAGCTCAGCGTGTTCTGCATCGGGCTTTTCATCGTGTGCATGTTCTGCCACGGGGAGCTTGCACGACTCAAGCCGGCACCCCGCTATCTGACACGCTTCTACCTGATGGTGTCGCTCGGCGGCGCGGTCGGCGCGGCGCTCGTGGGCATCGTGGCGCCGCTCGTCCTGCCCGCGCGCTTCGAGCTGGCGCTCGGATTGATCGTTGCCGCGGGGCTGCTCGCATGGCAGGTGCGCGCAGACGCGCGCGTCTTCGGCGCGCTCGCGATGATCGCCGGGATGGCGACGATCGGATGCGCGATCTGGCGGGTAATCGATTTCTACGATACGACGATCGTCACCGCCCGCAATTTCTACGGCGTCCTGCGCGTGCAGCAGAGCGGTTCCGACGACGCGAGCCGGCATCGCACCCTCGTCTCGGGGACGATCATGCATGGGCTGCAATACCTGTCACCGCATTTTCGGCGGCAGCCGACGAGTTACTACACGACATCGTCGGGCATCGGCCGGCTGCTCGAGACGCTGCATCCACGAAAGGAACCGCTGCGCGTCGGCGTGATCGGCCTCGGCACCGGCACGCTCGCCGCATATGGAACGCCTGGAGACCTGTACCGGTTCTACGACATCAACCCGGCCGTCATCGGGATCGCGAAACAGGATTTCACCTATCTCGCCGAGAGTGAAGCACGCATCGAAACGCCGCTGGGCGATGCCCGCCTGGCCCTCGAGCGCGAGGCACCTTCCAATTTCGACCTCATCGCGGTCGACGCGTTTTCGAGCGACGCGATTCCGGTGCATCTCATCACGTCCGAAGCGCTGACGCTTTATGCGAAGCACGTCAAGCAGGGGGGCGTCATCGCCTTCCATGTGACGAATCGCTTCCTCGATCTCGTGCCGGTCGTCCAGGCGCTGGCCACCGCGCATCAGATGGAGGCGGTGTGGATCCACGACCAGGGCGACGACGTGCTGGCGAACCGGAGCGAATGGGTGCTCGTGTCGAGCAATCGCGAGCTCCTCGCGCAGCCGCGGATCGCGGACGCCGCGACGCCGATCAAGTCCCATCCCGACTGGCGCTTGTGGACCGACGACTTCAACAACCTGTTCCAGGTGCTGCGCCGATGATGGGGTCGCGGTTGCACTAGAATCGAGACGTGATGAACAACTCGACGGTGCCACTGGTGGACGACGCGCGTTATCGCGCCCTTGATCGTCCCGCAGGCGGGCGTTTCATCGACGTCCTCGATCAGCGCGCGCTGCCGCATGTCGTCGGGACACTTCGTATCGCCGACGCTGACGTGGCCGCCTTGGCGATCCGCGACATGATCGTGCGCGGTGCGCCCTTGATCGGCGCTGTCGGTGCGTATGGGCTTGCGCTTGCGCTCGATGTGGATCCGTCCGACGACGCGCTCGCCCGTGCGCTCGCGCTGCTCGATGCGACGCGTCCGACGGCCGTCAATTTGCGCTGGGCGCTCGACCGCGTTCGGAACCGCGTCGCGCTGCTGACTCCCGCGCTGCGCGCCGACGCGGCCTGGGACGAGGCCGACGCGATCCGCACCGAGGATGTGTCGATCAACGCGGCGCTTGGACGGCAGGGTTTAGCGTTGCTGCGCGAAATCGCGCGCGATCGCGATCGTCCGGTCAACGTCATGACACATTGCAACGCCGGCGCACTTGCGACCTGCGGCTTCGGGACGGCGACGGCGCCGATCTTTCTCGCGCATGCCGACGGGCTTCCGGTGCACGTCTGGGTCAGCGAAACGCGGCCGCGGATGCAGGGCGCGAACCTGACCGCGTGGGAGATGGCGCAGCGCGGCATCCCGCACACGCTCATCGTCGATAGCGCGAGCGGCCTTTTGATGCGTCGCGGTGATGTGGACGTAGTCATCGTCGGTGCCGATCGCGTGGCCCGAAACGGCGACGTCTGCAACAAGATCGGCACCTACGACAAGGCGTTGGCCGCCGCGGATAACGACGTACCGTTCTACGTCGCGCTGCCGTCGCCCACGATCGACTGGAATACCGCGTCGGGTGACGCGATCCCGATCGAAGCGCGTTCGAGCGACGAAGTCCTCAAGGTGCAGGGGCGCGACGCGACCGGGCGGATGACGGCCGTGACAATCGCGGGTGATTCGACCCGTGCGCTCAACTTCGCATTCGACGTCACGCCGCGGCGACTGATCACCGGTTACGTGACGGAGCGTGGCGTCGCCAACGACGCGGAGGGACTTCGTGGACTCTATCCCGAGCGCGCCCATGCCGATCGCTGACTCGCACGCGCTGCGCCTGGCAATCATCGCGACCGCATGCGAAATGAATGCGCTTGGCATCAACCGCGGCAAATCCGGCAATGTCAGCGCCCGCACCGACGCCGGTTTCCTGATCACACCGAGCGG
>JALYSS010000110.1 GCA_030854685.1 Pseudomonadota bacterium
GCTCGTCACCAGGGGGCTCGTGGCGGCCGCCGATGCGCCGATACCCATCGCCGTCGCGACGCCGTTGGGCATCGCGGCGGCCGCGCCCGGCGTCGCTGCGTAGGCAGCCGGTGTGGCACTCCGGTCAACCCCATAGAGTCCGCGCAACATTTCCGCGACCTCCGCCGCTTCCGCATTCTTCAGGTAGACGATGAAGACGTTCCCGCCGGCGTGCGACGGCGTATCGAGTTGCTCGATCAATTGCCGCACGCGCGCGCCGCGCGCAGGATTGTCGGCGCGGATCAGGATGCTGTTCGACCGCGGATCGGCGACGAGCGCCACGCGCTGCTGCGCTTCGACCTGCGCGCCCGGCTGGCCGGTGTTCTCGGCCAGGACGCGATTGACGAGCGCCACGACGTCGAGCGCCGATGCGTTCTTCACCGGAACGAGGATCGGCTCGCCGCTCGGCGCCTGATCGAGCGTCGCGATGATGCGGTCGATGCGCTTCAGGTTGTCGGCGTAGTCGGTGATGATGATCGCGTTGTTGGGGAGGTACGCGGCGATCGTGTTGTTCGGCGAAATGAGCGGCCGCAACACGGTCACGAGCTGCGCCGCCGACTCGTAGCGCAATGCGACCACCTGCGTGACGATGCGATCGCCGTTCGCGCTGACAGTGCCGCGCTGCACCGGCCCGGCCTGCGTCTTCGCATCGGCCTCGGGAACGATCTTGACGACGCCATCGCTTTCGATCGCCGCGACGCCCTGCATCCGCAACGCGGACAGGAGCGTCGGATAGACCAGCGCCTTCGGAACCGGCCGCGCCGACACGATGTTCACCGTGCCCTTCACGCGGGGATCGACGACGAAATTGCGGCCGGTGATTTCGCCGACCGCTTTCACGACCGCGTCGATGTCGGCGTTGACGAAGTTCAGCGTGACGGTGTCCGCCGCATCCTGTGCCGAGGTCGGCGTGCCGATTACGAGCAGCGCGAAAAGCGGCAGCGCGCGAAACCACCGGCGCAAACGGGAGGGTCGGGTTGCGAAAGGGCCCGCGATCGCCAGGTGCGGCGGGCGCATGGGGGATGAAACGACGGCCATCGACGCGAAAGTACGGGGCTCCGGGGATCCCCTGTCGTGACGTCGTCGCCTTGGCAGAGCGCCTCGAAGCGGAATCGGCGGCGATGATAGCATGAGCTCTCACTCAATCCGATCACCGTCGGGGTGACGTCGTCAGCGGCGCGAGGTGAATCCGGGCGGCCATCCTGTTGCATCCAATCCCTCGAATCATTCAAGGGGAGCATCATGCTGGATTCAAGCACTTGGGCGCCGGTCCGCAGCGCCCGCCGGCTGATCCTCATCGCGGTGTTCGCCACCGGCCTCGCCGTGGCGCTGGGGCCTCACATCGGCACTGTGCTCGCGGCCGATCTGCCGGCCGTCGATATCGTTGTCCAGGCGGGCGCCACGCCGGGCAACGCCAGAACGCCTGAAGCGCCGCCCGCGTCCAACGCGCCCGAAGCCAGGCGCCCGAATGCCACTCCCGATGACGCAAAGGGCAGCAGCGAGAAGGACGCCGATACGGCGGACGAGGATACGTCCGATTCCTCCTCCCCAGGCGACGTCGCGCTCGATGGGCACGTCACCATCGAGAAGGGCAGCAAGCACATCCGCATCCATGGTCTCGGGCGCGACCACGAGTACGACTCGTTCCAGCAGTTCGTCCAGGATGCGCCGTGGCTGGCGGGCCTCGTGTTCCTTACCGTGCTCATGGTGTTCCTGGTCCCGCTGCTGATCATCGTATTGCTGATCTGGTACAAGCTGCGCAAGAACCGGCTCGCGAACGAAACGATGCTGAAGCTCGCCGAACGCGGCGTCGTGGCGCCATCGGCCGCGATGGACGCTGTCGCGTCGGGCACGGCCTCCTCGCTCGCCGCGGCAGTCGCACCGGCAGGCAATCCGGCGTACGACCAGGCGCGCTTCCTGCACCGGCGTACCGTCTGGTCGGATTTGCGCAAAGGCGTGATCTTGAGCGCGGTCGGGCTCGGCCTCAGCTTCTACTCGATGTTCGACAACGGCACGCCGAACGGGCCCGGTCTCATCGTGCTGTTCGTGGGACTCGGTTATTGCGTGCTGTGGTTCCTCGAGGACCGCACCGCCACCCACCGCGGCGACACGTCCGGACCGCCGCCTCCGGGAGGCGCGTGAATGCCGCGCGGACGCGAACCGCAACGTGTCACCGGTCGCCATGCATGAAGCGTTCGGCGATCACGCGTGGCGGCATGGCCGCGCGGCCGGCTGCGACCATTACCTTCGCGTAACGGATGGCTGCGCGGGCAGCTCCTCCCGACGTCTGCGACGCGCAACTGATCGCGCGCTCTATCGTCGGGGACGATCGGCATGCGTTCACCGAGCTGGTGAAGCGCCATCAGTCGTCGGTACGTGCCTGCCTGCGCAAGCTCACGGCAGGGAACCACGCGCTCGCGGACGATCTCGCGCAGGACACGTTCATTCTCGCGTGGCGCAACCTGAAGTCCTTCCGGCAGGAGGCGCGTTTCTCGACCTGGCTGTATCGTATCGCGACCAATTGCTGGCTCGCGCACGCGCGGAAGCGTCATGAGGAACTGCTCGGAGACCGCGATGCGGACGTCGCCGACGAGGATCCCGATGATGCGGCGCCATCGCGTGGCACGAGTGCCGATCATGCCGGGGGGACGACGATGAAAATCGATCTCGAGCGCGCGCTCGCGCGGCTGCCCGAGGCGGAACGCGCGGCGATCGTGCAGTGCTACCATAACGACCTGTCGCACGAGGAAGCCGCGTATGTGCTGGGCTGCCCCGTCGGCACCGTGAAAACGCATGTGCTGCGCGGCAAGCAGAAGCTGAAAACCGCGCTCGCCGCGTGGGCGCCTTCGCAAACGCGGCGTACATAATGAGCCCGCAGCCGCACCCGCCCATGTCGCTCGACGCGCCGGATTGGCTCGACCCGTTGCTCGCGCGCGAGGCTGCCGATCACGCCGGCGATTACATTTCCGACGACGGCTTCACGACGCGCGTCATGCGAATGCTGCCCATGCCCGATGCGTTGCCGGCGTGGCGACGGCCCGCCGTCGCGGCGCTTTGGTTGATCGCGGCGGCGCTGCTCGCGATAACGCTCGCCGGAACGGTACAGGAAGTCTCGCGCGAAGCGTTCGAGCTGTTCGCCGCGCGAACCTTCTCGCTGTCGACGGTCGCGTTCGTCCTTGCGGCGATCGGCATCGCGACGTGGACCGGGGCTGCGGTCGCGCTGCACCAGGACTGAAAAACCCCAGACTACCTGCCCACGGCAATCACCCTTCGATATCCGACACGGTGTCGGGCTTGGTGCGCTCCCGAACAGGAAACGCACTATAAGCATCGCATCTGCAATGCGAACGGACCCGCGGGCGGATGAAGACGACTACCATTCCGCCTCTGCGGGTATCGCCGGAACTCCGTGAGCAGGCGGAAGCCGTCCTCGAGGAAGGAGAGACGCTGTCGGGTTTCGTGCTCGACGCGGTCACGCGAAACATCGAGTACCGCAATCTGCGCCACGAGTTCATCGCTCGCGGCCTCACGAGCGGCGCCCGGACCAGCCAGAGCGGACGCTACGTCACAGCCGAACGCGTGATCGGCAGGCTTGCGCGCCAACTCGCCAGGGCAAAGCAGCGCGCCGCGTAGCGGGTGAAGCAACCCGCGTCCGCTTCACCCCCGAAGCCGACGACGATCTGCTTCATCTGTACGCGTTTCTGCTCGAACGCGACCTCCGCGCCGCCGAACGCGCATTGAAAGCGATCGAGCTGCTGCGCTTCTCGCCGTTCTCTTGTCGCAAGGCGCTGCCTGACCGCCCATTCTTGCGCGAGCTCGTCATTCCGTTTGGTCGGGCCGGATACGTCGCGTTGTTCGAGATCGAGCCGGATCGAGTCATCACGATACTGGCCGTGCGGCAGCAGCGCGAGCAGGACTGCCAGTAGGGGAAACTAACCCGACGAACGCACCGGACGGGCCGCATCGCGCGGCGCGCGCAGTCTTTCGTTGGTCGCGCTATTCGTCGTTCAGCGTGACGTTGATTTCGATCGACGCGCTAAGGCCAGATCTCGCGCAAGGGAAATTGCACGTCCTCGAGCGATTGCGGGGAAACGATGTCATCCCGGTCCGGCTGCAACCGTTTGCGAAAACCGTTGCCGCTCGGCTCCAGATGAATTTCGAGCGTCCCGCGTTTCAGATCGATCAGCCATACCTCTGGAATCGAGTATTGCGCATACAGAGGGAGCTTGATCCGCCGGTCGAATTCGGCCGTCGTATCGGCGAGCTCGATGACGAGCAATACATCGACCGCTGTCGGTAGTGT
>JALYSS010000123.1 GCA_030854685.1 Pseudomonadota bacterium
GCCATTTATTACAGCTCTGACCCCAATTACCCGACCCCAATTACCCATTCACGTCTTTCGCTCCAGCACCGCGGCGAAGAATCCGTCGCAGCCATGGACGTCGGTCCGCAGGCGCAGACGCGTCCCGGTATCGAGCGGCACGCAAGCCTGCGCGAGCAACGCGGCAACGTCGCGCTCGGTGAAACCGGCGTGCGCTGCGAGGAATGCATCGACGATCGCATCGTTCTCCTCGGGCAGCACGCTGCAGGTCGCGTAGACGAGTCGACCGCCCGGCTTGACGAGCGTCGCGGCGGCATCGAGGATGCGTGCCTGCTTCGCGGCCAGTTCGGCAACATCCGGCGGCGATTGACGCCACTTGAGGTCGGGATTGCGACGCAGCGTGCCGAATCCCGTGCACGGCGCGTCGACGAGCACGCGATCGATCTTGCCGGCAAGTCGCTTCACCTTCTGATCGCGCTCGTGTCCGATCACCTGCGGATGGACGTTCGACAGTCCCGAACGCGCAAGCCGCGGCGTCAGGCGCGCGAGGCGCTTCGCCGCCACGTCGAATGCGTACAGCCGTCCCTGCGAGCGCATCATCGCGCCGAGCAGCAAGGTCTTGCCGCCGGCGCCGGCACAGAAGTCGACGACCATGTCGGTACGTCGCGGCGCGACCAGCAAGCCGATCAGTTGGCTGCCTTCGTCCTGCACTTCGAGGCGCCCGTCGACCAGCCAAGGATGGCGCACGAGCGCGGGCCGCCCGTCGATGCGCAGGCCGAACGGCGCGTACGGCGTCGGTGCGACGGCATAACCTTCGGCCGACAAGGCGGCGAGCGCCGCGTCGCGCGTCGTTTTCATGATGTTCGCGCGGAGATCGAGCGGGGCCGGCGCCTGCCAGGCGCGTGTCAACGAGGCGCGTGCGTCGGCACCATCGATGTCACCCAACCGCTCCCAAAGCCAATCGGGAACGTCGGCGGCAACCGCGGGCGGCAACGCGTTGTGCATCCTTCCCTTGAATTCGGCGAGCCAGCGCGCGTCGCTCGCATTGATGACCGGCTCGAGCTCGCGCACCGAATGCGAGAAGTCGCGCACGGCGACGGCGAGGGCCAGTGCGCGCGGCCGCGTGGTTTGCGCAAGCGCATCGAGCGAACGCTTGCGCCGCAGATAAGCGAAGACGCCGTCGGAAACGAAGGCGCGATCGTGCGCGCCCATGTCGGCGTGCTCGCGAAAGAACGCCGACAGCGCGGAGTCGGCGGGCATGTCGAATTGACCGACGCGCTCGATGGCGCCGGCGAGTGCCGCGAGCTGGTTGCGGTGAATCGTCAAATGATCCCCCACGCCTGCGGCCGCATTGGCCAATACGGCCGCTGCGCTACCCGCCACGGGGTGGATTTCGCGTCTCGCGGCGGCCCTTCGGCGCTCATTGTCCCGTCGCGTCCGGACCCGGCACCGGCGCCATCGGGTTCCACGGCTTGAACGGCGTGTTGTCGCTGCGCCGTGGTGGTTCGGCGTCCGTGCCGGGTGCATCGGTGGCGTCGGCGCGAATCGAATCGAGCAGTACTTCGAGCGTGCCGCGCGACGTGCGCGTGATGCGCATCTTCACCGGGATGTAGTGCATCGATGGCGCGAGCCAGAACCACGCTTCGGACTTGCCGTCCTCGCTGGTGCGGTGCCAGCGCTGCGTCAGCACGTTGCCGCGCGGCCACGCGAGCGTTTCCTCGCCTTCGAGCGACAATGTGTATCGCGAGACGCGACGCGTCGTCGCGAGGCTGAACGTCTGGTCGTTGCGGCTCGGCGGCGAGAAATACGATTGCCACAGGATCGTCAGCGGATCGAATGCGGGTGCTTCGAGTGGCGCGATGGCGCCGTCGTGCAGCACGACGTTGCCGGCACCCCAGTCGAAGTACGCGACTTCGCGCTTGTCGGCACTGCCGCGCTCGATCGCGAATTCGTAAGGCTTCAATCCGTTCGGCGTAATGCGGCCGAGGCTTTCGATCTTGCCGGTGCCGTGCACGATCAGCGCGGCGAGTCCGCGCGCCTGGGCGACCGTCGAAATCCGATAGCGATCGCCGGTATGCTCGAAACGATACGTCGCATCGCCGATCATGAAGCCGCGCGTGCCGAAGAAAACCTTGTAGGCGAGATCGAGCCGGGGCGGCAGGACGACCGGTGGTGGCGCAGGCGTTTCCGGCGCGCCGGTCGCGATGTCCGGCGCCGCTGCAGTCGACGTGCCGATCGCAGCGGTCGTTGCGACGCTTCGGTTATCGGTCGTCGGCGATTCCGCGGGCGACGCGTCAACCTTCGTCGTTAGCGGACTGTTCGGTGCGGTGATGACCGGTGGGTGCTCGATCCGAAGCGCCTTGCGCCCGGGTTGCATCGCCGGTGCGGGCGAACGCTCGACTGCCGGGGCAGGCGCCGGGGGGGGCGCAGGTGTGGGCACCGGCGGGGGCGGCATTTCGGTCAGCGTCACCGTCAGAACGGGAGTTTCGTTCGCGACGGTCGGCTCGACCGGCCACATCGACCACGCGAGATGCAGCAGCAGCGACAGCGCGAGTGCCGCGAGCAGCGCCGGGTGCACGCGCAACGGCGACGATGATTTGCCGCGCGACCGGCGCGGCGGAGCGAAGGACATCATCTCCGGAAAGACCGGCCGCGGCACGGCGAGTTCGGTCGCGAGCATCGTCAGCGCGAAACGGCTGCCGGCGCGTCGATGATCCGCACGCGGCCGTCGTCGAGGACGATGCGCCCCGCGCAGAACCAGCCGACGACCTGCGGCAGCAGCCGATGCTCGGCTTCGAGCACGCGCGCGGCGAGCGATGCAGCGTCATCACCCGGCAGCACCGGCACGTCGGCTTGCGCGATGATCGGTCCGCCGTCGACCTCGGGCGTCACGAAATGCACGGTACAGCCGTGGCGGGCCGCGCGATCGTCGAGGGCACGCCGATGCGTATCGGTGCCGGCGTACGCGGGGAGGAGCGACGGATGGATGTTCAGCATACGACCGGCGTAGCGTTGCACGAAATCCGCGCCGAGGATCCGCATGAAACCGGCGAGCACGATCAGGTCCGGCTCGCTGCGATCGATGACTTCCGCCAGCGCCGCGTCGAACGCCGCGCGCGACGCGTGCCCATGGTGGTCGATGATCGCGGTCGCGATGCCGTTGTTCTGGGCGTACGCGAGCCCCGCGGCGTGCGGACGGTTGCTGATGACCTGCGTGATCACGCCGTCGATCGTGCCCGCGTTGACGGCGTCGATCAGCGCGGCCAGGTTCGAGCCGCGGCCGGAGATGAGAACGGTGATGCGCGCAAGCACCATTGCGTTAGATGCGCTCGCATGGATAACGGTGGAATGGCAATCGCATCGGCGGCGATTGCGTGCGCTACGCGACGACGATCGCGTGTGGCGCGCCATCAGGCCGCACGATGACATCGCCGATCTCGTACGCCGTTTCACCCGCTTCGGTCAGCGACGCGACCGTCGCATGGACGTCGCTCGCCGCGACGGCGAGCACCATGCCGATTCCGCCGTTGAAGACGCGATACATTTCATCGTCGCTCAACTGGCCGTGCTCCTGCAGCCACTCGAATATCGGTGCGCGCGGCCAGCGTGCGCGCGAAATCCGCGCCTGAAGAAGGTCGGGCAGCATCCGCGGAACGTTCAGCACGAGCCCGCCGCCGGTGATGTGCGCCATGCCCTTGATCGTGACGTGGCCGGCGAGTGCCTGCACCGGCTTCACGTAGATGCGCGTCGGTGCAAGCAGCGCATCGCCGAGCGTCAACGGCGAATCGGCTGCGAACGGGGCGAGCAGATCGGCGTTCGCCCGATCGACGATGCGCCGAATCAGCGAAAAGCCGTTCGAATGCGGGCCGCTCGACGCGATGCCGACGAGGCGATCGCCGGCAACGATGTCGCGGCCGTCGATGATTGCGCTTTTTTCGACCACGCCGACGGCAAAGCCGGCGAGGTCATACGCGCCCGCCGGAAACGTTCCCGGATGTTCGGCGGTTTCGCCGCCGATCAGCGCGCAACCGGCGAGTTCGCAACCCATCGCGATGCCCTGGATCACCTCCGCCGCGACCTCGACGTCGAGTCGCTCGCACACGAAGTAGTCGAGGAAGAACAGCGGTTCGGCGCCCTGGACGAGGATGTCGTTGACGCTCATCGCGACGAGATCGATGCCGATCGTGCCGTGACGGCCGAGCCGCTGCGCGAGATCGATCTTCGTGCCGACCCCGTCGGTGCCGGCGACGAGGACGGGCTCGCGATACCGCTTGCCGATTTCGATCAGCGCGCCGAAACCGCCGATGCCCGCGAGCACCTCGGGGCGCAGCGTGCGCCGGGCGTAGGGCTTGATGCGCTCGACGAGCGCGTCACCCGCATCGATGTCGACGCCGGCATCGCGATAGGAGAGGGGGACGCTGGGAGAGGAACCGGACGGCACAATGAGGTAAAGTGCAGCGGTTTTGCGCCCGCGATTCTACCCCACGGCCCTTATGAGCGTCCTCCATCCGCCTGCGCCGCCCATCGATCCGGACACCGATCCGATCGAAGGCGTGGGCATTGCGCGCGATTTGCGCGACGACGCGAGGGCGCGCACGGAGACGATCATCGACGACGCGCCGCCACGCCGGGAGGCGCCGGGCAGCGAAACGGTCGTCGTCCATCCTCGACGGCATCCGCTCGCGGCGAAGCAGTATTTGTGGATCGTCGGCGCTTGCGTCGTCGTCGTTCTCGCGCTGCGGTGGCTCGGTTCGGTGCTCACGCCGTTTTTGGTTGGCGCGATCCTCGCCTACCTCGGTACTCCGGCGGTGAACAGGGCGGAGAAGCGCGGCGTGCCGCGGTCGCTGTCGACGCTGCTGGTGATCCTGTTCATAGGGGTCCTGCTTGCCGCGTTGTTCCTGTTGCTGATTCCGCTCGTGCAAAGCGAGGTCGCGTCGATCACGCGCCGCCTGCCGGCGCTCTTCACGCAATTCACCGATCGCGTCGCGCCGTTCCTGCAGGACAAGTTCGGCATCACCGTCGCGCTCGACTTCGATTCGATTCGCGGCTTCATTTCCGACAATGCGGCGGAGGCACAAAACCTGTCGATGCGGGTGCTGTCCGGCGTGAAGACGGGCGGAGCGATCGTGCTGTCGCTGCTCGTGAACCTCGCACTCATTCCGGTCGTCATGTTCTACCTGCTCCGCGACTGGAACATGATCCTCGACCGGCTCGACGATCTGTTGCCGCGCCGTTGGGGACCGAAGGTGCGCACCGTTGCGCGCGAAGTCGACGGCGTGCTGGCCGAGTTCCTGCACGGTCAATTGCTGGTAATGCTGGCACTCGCCGCGTACTACTCGATAGCGCTGTCGATTGCCCGTCTCGATCATGCGGCCGCGATCGGCATCGTGACCGGCGTGCTGGTGTTCATTCCGTACGTGGGATTCGGGCTCGGCTTTCTTCTCGGCATGACCGCGGCGATCCTCGAGTTCCATGGATGGCCCGGTTTCTTCGCGGTGCTCGCCGTGTACGCCGTCGGACAACTGCTCGAAAGCTATGTGCTCGTCCCGTTCCTCGTCGGCGACCGCATCGGGTTGCATCCCCTTGCGGTGATCTTTGCGCTGCTCGCGTTCGGCGAACTGTTCGGCTTCGCCGGCGTGCTGATGGCGTTGCCGGTGTCGGCGGTGCTGCTCGTCGGGCTGCGACATCTGCGCCACGCGTATGTCGATTCGCCGGTGTACCGCGACGACTGAATTCGCGGTGGAATCGCGTGGAATCGCGTGGGGTCAGACGCGACTTTTCTTGAACGTTGACGACGCTGGCAGCCGATGGCGCGAAAAGTCGAGTCTGACCCCAGGATGAGCGAGCAGCTGATTCTCGACCTCGCGCAGCCCGAGCCGACGACGTTCGCGAATTTCGTTGCCGGCGCCAATCGCGAGGCGCTGGCCGCGCTGTCGGCGCTCGCATCCGGTGCTTTGCGTGAAACGGGCATTCTGCTGTGGGGTGCCCCCGGCGCCGGCAAGTCGCATCTGTTGCGGGCGACGACCCTCGTGGCCGACGAGGCGATGCGTCCCGTCATCTATTGCGCGACCGCGCGCGACGTGCCGGCGGGTGACGACGTGGCACGTTCGACGTTACTCGTCGTCGATGCGGTGGACGCGGCCGATGTGCACGATCAGGCGCGTCTCTTTACCCAGCTGAACCGGCTCGCGTCCGTCGGTGGTCAATGGCTCGCGGCCGCCTCGGCGCCGCCGGCGCGTCTGGCACTCCGCGAGGATTTGCGCACGCGGCTGGCCCTCGGGCTGGTGTTCGAAATTCTGCCGCTGCCCGATGCGGACAAGCCTCAGGCGCTCGCGGCGTATGCCCGCGAACGGGGATTTCGCCTTTCCGAGGACGTCATCGTCTATCTGCTGGCCCACGGACGGCGGGACATGACGACCCTCGTCGCCACGCTCGGCGCACTCGACCGGCATTCGCTGGCGACGCAGCGCAGCGTCACCGTGCCGCTGCTGCGCGAGTGGCTGCAGCGGGAGCTCGGTCTTTCGCGATAACGTTCGTTGCGAATGTCGCCGGCCGGCGACGGCGTGTCCGCTAAACCCTTGAACCGGTGAGGCTTCTTTGGCCCCGACGCAGCAGGGGGTGTCAACGGCGCTGGCAGCGGCGGCGTTAATGGCGTCGACGCGGAGTTCCGACGTCATTGACCAACTTCCACCCGTGCGAAAGTCATCCGCATGGTCTGCGGATACCAACCACCACCTCGAGGACGCATCATGAACAAGTTGCTTGCAACGCTGATCGCCGGTGCCTTCGTCGCCACGTCGACGATGGCCATCGCCCAAACCGCAGCTCCCGCGCCTGTGACGCCGCCCGCGGCATCGTCCAGCGCAATGAAGTCCGATTCGATGAAGCACGAAGGCAAGACGACGGCGTCGAAGAAGCACGCGAGAAAGGCGAAGAGGAAGGCCGCGATTGCCAAGGAAGACCAGATGATCAAGGACAACACCAAGTCGTCGAACTCGGCGGTCAAGGCGGAGCCTGCGACCGGCGCCGCCGCGATGAACAAGTCGGAAGCCAAGGGCAAGTAAAGAGCTTCGGCGTTCCGGAAGGCAGGGCGCGAAAGTCCTGCCTTTTTTATTTTGGCGCGGGCCCGCAACTTGCTCGGACTATGATCCTTGCTTCCCGCAATTCAACCGGGCGTTCGCACGTTCCGATCGATGAACCAAGCCGTTCAGCCCATCAATGAGGGCATCCAATCCGCGAATGACGCGCTCGGTCCGGGCGCGTTGGCGCGCCGCCCGGTGATCACCGTTGCCACGATCATCGAGCGCGACGACCGGTTTCTCGTGATCGAGGAGGAGACTCGCGCGGGCGTACGTCTCAATCAGCCCGCCGGGCACGTCGAAGCCGGTGAATCGCTCGCCGCGGCGGCGGCACGCGAGACGCTCGAAGAAGCGGCGTGGCGGGTGAATCCGACCGCGCTCGTCGGTGTCTACCAATGGCAGTCGCCGCGAAACGGCACCTATGTGCGGTTCACGTTCGCGGCCGAGCCGCGCGTCCACGAGCCCACGCGGCCGCTCGACGCCGGTATCGTCCGCGCGCTATGGCTTACCTACGACGAAATCGTGGCACGCCGCCAGATGCATCGCAGCCCATTGGTACTGCGCTCGCTCGACGATTACCGCGCCGGCCGGCGCTGGCCACTCGGCCTGATTTCAAGTCTCTGACCATGCGTCGTGAACGCGTCGTCGTCGGCATGTCCGGCGGCGTCGATTCTTCCGTGGCTGCGTGGCTGCTGAAACGCCAGGGCTACGAGGTCGTCGGCGTGTTCATGAAGAACTGGGAAGACGACGACACCGACTTGTACTGCACGTCGCGCGAAGATCTGGTGGATGCCGCCGCCGTCGCGGATGTCATCGGCGTCGAGCTGGAAGCGGTGAATTTCGTTGCCGAATACCGCGAGCGCGTCTTCGCGCGGTTCCTCGGCGATTACGCGGCCGGCCGCACACCCAACCCCGACGTGCTCTGCAACAGCGAGATCAAGTTTCGCGCGTTCCTCGATCATGCGCTCGCACTCGGCGCGGACCGTATCGCAACCGGACATTACGCGCGCGTGCGCTGCGACCCGGTTTCGGGGGCCGTCGAGTTGCTGAAAGCGGTCGATGGGTCGAAGGACCAGACGTACTTCCTGCATCGACTGACGCAGGCACAGCTCGCACCGGTGCTGTTTCCACTCGGCGAGATGATGAAGCGCGACGTGCGCGCGATTGCGCGACGCGAAGGCATACCGACGCATGCCAAGCGCGACTCGACCGGCATCTGCTTCATCGGCGAGCGGCCATTTCGCGAATTTCTTGCGCGCTATCTGCCGCGCGTGCCCGGTCCGATCGTGACGCCCGTCGACATCACCGTCGGCCGCCACGACGGACTCGCGTACTACACGATCGGCCAGCGTCGCGGGCTCGGCATCGGCGGGCGACGTGACGGCGAGGCTGCGCCGTGGTTCGTCGCCGGCAAGGACATCGCGCGCAATGCGTTGATCGCCGTGCAGGGACACGATCATCCGTTGCTGTATCGCCGGGACGTGACGGCGCTGGACGTGCACTGGATTGCAGGCGATGCGCCCGCGTTGCCGGCGCGCCTTGCTGCGAAGACCCGCTACCGGATGCCCGACGCGTCTTGCGACGTTCGTGCGACCGGCGACGGGGGTGTGATAGCGGCGTTCGACGTTCCGCAATGGGCGCCGACGCCGGGCCAGTACCTCGTGCTCTACGACGCGAAGCGATGCCTCGGCGGCGGGGTGATCGATGCAGCGCTTGCAGTGTCCGAAGCGCATTCGCAGATTGCGCGCGTCGATGCGCCCACGACGGAGGGCGTTCGGGCCTAGTGCTTGAAGAAAAGCTGGACGAACATCGCGCCATTCAGCGCTACGAGCACGCCGAACATCCATTTCAGCGTTTCGAGTTTGCCGCCGAACAGGAGCGTGAGCTCGTTTCCGAGCGTGTCGATTTTGGTGTTGAAGCGCGATTCCATATTCACGAGCCGGGCGTCGATGGTCTCGAACCGGGCGTCCACCTTCGCGAATTTCCGATCGAGGCTGCTTTCCAGCTTGGCAAGGTCATCACGGAAGGCGTCCGTGCCTGTCAGTGCTTCGCCGAGAGCTTTCGCCTGGACGGCCGCCTGCTCCGGCGGCACACCCGCCGTTTCGAGCTTCTGCGCATAGTCCAGCGTGTCGAAACGAACGGCTGTCACGGCGAATGTCGCGTCCGGGTGGTCAGCGAACCGATCCTGTAGATGTGCGGCGTTTCAGAACGGAATGTCGTCGTCGAAGTCGTCGACGTTTTTCTTCGCTGCGCCACCGCCTTTGGTGTCCGAACCTGGTCCTGCGCTTGCGCCGCCGCTGGTTTCCCGCCGCGCAGGCGCGCCGCCAGTGCCTGAGCTGAACTCGACGTCGCCGCCGCTGCCTTCCCGGCTGCCGCCGATGAGCTGCATCCGGTCGCCGACGACCTCGGTCGAATATTTCTCGACGCCATCCTTGTCGGTGTACTTGCGCGTCTGCAGCCGGCCCTCGATGTAGACCGAGCGGCCCTTTTTCAGGTACTCGCCGGCGACCTCGGCCTGGCGTCCGAACAACACGACGCGGTGCCACTCGGTGCGCTCCTGCTTTTCACCGCTCTTGTCCTTCCACTGCTCGCTCGTCGCGATGTTCAGGTTGGTCACCGCGTCGCCGCCGGTCGTATAGCGCGTCTCCGGGTCGCGACCCAGATTGCCGAGCAGGATCACCTTGTTGACGGAGGCCATGTCGATTCCCTCTGCATAGTGCGATTGATCGAGCCGCCTGCCGCCCCCATCTGCCGAAGATTGGGCCGGATCGGGATGCCTCGCGACGCCTGCGATTTCGCCGGTGTGCGCGGCCAGGAGCGAGCTCGCGAAACGCAATATACTAGCAGGTTGCCCGTTCTCGCTTTCGGTCGTGCGGACTAGTCGCGACGTTCGATTGCGCACTCGTACAGACACTGCATGGACCACATCCGCATCCGCGGCGCGCGCACGCACAATCTCAAGAACCTCAACCTCGACCTGCCGCGCCACCGGTTGATCGTCATCACCGGTTTGTCGGGTTCGGGCAAGAGCTCGCTTGCGTTCGACACGCTGTATGCCGAGGGGCAGCGGCGCTATGTCGAGTCGCTGTCGGCGTACGCGCGCCAGTTCCTGCAGTTGATGGAGAAGCCCGACGTCGACCTGATCGAAGGCCTGTCGCCGGCGATCTCGATCGAGCAGAAGGCGACCAGCCACAACCCGCGCTCGACGGTGGGCACGGTCACCGAGATCCACGACTACCTGCGCCTGTTGTTCGCGCGCGTGGGTACGCCGTATTGCCCGGATCACGGGTTGCCGCTCGAAGCGCAAAGCGTTGCCGAGATGGTCGACGAAGTGCTCGGGTGGCCCGAAGGCACCAAGCTGATGATCCTCGCGCCCGCGGTGCGTGAGAAGAAGGGCGAGCATCTCGACCTGTTCGCGGCAATGCAGGCGCAGGGCTTCGTGCGCTTTCGCGTCGACGGCCAGATCGTCGAGTCCGAGTCGCTGCCCAAGCTGAAGAAGACCGAGAAGCACAACATCGACGTCGTCGTCGATCGCCTGAAGATAGTGAGCGACCCGACGCAGATCAAGCAGCGGCTGGCCGAATCGTTCGAGACTGCGCTGCGCAACGCCGACGGCCGCGCCATCACGATCGACATGGACTCGGGTCGCGAGTCGGTGTTCTCGAGCAAGTTCGCCTGCCCGGTGTGCAACTACTCGCTGGCGGAGCTCGAGCCGCGCCTGTTCTCGTTCAACAATCCGATGGGGGCGTGCCCGACCTGCGACGGGCTGGGCGTGATCCAGTTCTTCGACCCGAAGCGCATCGTCGCTTTTCCCAACCTCTCGCTCGCCAGCGGCGCGATCAAGGGGTGGGACCGGCGCAACCAGTTCTATTTCCAGATGCTGCAGAGCCTGGCTGCGCACGACGGCTTCGACATCGACGCGCCCTTCGAGTCTTTGCCCGAAGAGTCGCGCAACCTGATCCTGCAAGGGTCGGGCAAGCTATCGATTCCCTTCTCCTACATCAACGAGCGCGGTCGCGCGGTAGTGCGCGAGCATCCGTTCGAAGGCGTGATCCCCAACCTCGAGCGCCGCTATCGCGAGACTGATTCGATCGCCGTGCGAGAAGAGCTGGCGAAGTATCTGAACAGCAAGATCTGCCCGACCTGCGACGGCGCGCGCCTGCGACGCGAAGCGCGTTATGTGCGCGTGGGACCCAAGGGCCACGACAAGGCGATCTACGAAATCAGTGCGATGCCGCTGTATGAAACGTTGTCGTGGTTCAAGGATTTGAGCCTGAAAGGCGCGAAGCGCGAGATCGCCGAGCGCATCGTTCGCGAGATCGTCGCGCGCCTCGCGTCGCAGGCGCGCGCCGTCGCAGGTCGGGCAGATCTTGCTGTTCAGATACTTC
>JALYSS010000133.1 GCA_030854685.1 Pseudomonadota bacterium
GACTCAAACCTGAATTGGAATTGACTATGCAATACGACTATCTGCAATACGACTATCGACTGCGGGATCACGAATGCCGGCAAGGATTAGCGCCACAATCCGGCGTCGCCGATAGGATCAGAGCCGAAATTCGGATGGCAATCGCCGTGGCATGGTCCGGTTTTTCAATCCGAACAAGGCGGATCGGCCCCGCGTAAGTTTTGCAGCGGTCTGTTAGCGGCCCGGCATCAGGTTGCGCAATCCACGCAGCATCTTCTGCGGACCCTTCGCAACCATTTTCATCATTTTCTGCGTCTGCTCGAACTGGCTCAGCAGCTGGTTCACCTCCTGGACGGAAACCCCGGCGCCGGCGGCGACACGGCGCTTTCGCGACGCTTTCAGCAATTCGGGCTTGACGCGTTCCTGGTGCGTCATTGAATTGATGATCCCTTCGATGCGCCCGATCCGCCGCTCGTCAAGCGTGGCGCCTTGCGCCGCGCGCGCGATTTCCGCCGGAAGCTTGTCGACCAGTGCCGCGAGCCCGCCCATCTTGCGCATCTGCCCGATCTGCACTTTGAAATCATCGAGATCGAAGCCCTTGCCGGTCTTGACCTTGCGGGCGAGGTTCTTCGCCTGTTCGATGTCGACCGTCTTGTGCACGTCCTCGATCAGCGACAGCACGTCGCCCATCCCGAGGATTCGCGATGCCATCCGCTCAGGATGGAAAACCTCGAGACCGTCGATCTTTTCCGATATGCCGGCGAACTTGATCGGCGCACCCGTGACCTGCCGCACCGAAAGCGCCGCGCCGCCACGCGAGTCGCCATCGAGCTTGGTCAGGATCACGCCGGTCAACGGCAATGCGTCATGGAACGCGCGCGCCGTGTTGACGGCATCCTGGCCCTGCATCGCGTCGACGATGAAGAGCGTCTCGACCGGGCGCACGGCGTCATGGAGGTCGGCGATCTCGCGCATCATCGCTTCATCGATCGCGAGCCGCCCGGCCGTGTCGACGATCAGCACGTCGTGATAGTGACGACGCGCCCAGTCGAGTGCCGCCACCGCGATCGCCAACGGCTGCTCCGTCGCGGTCGACGGAAAAAAGTCGACGTCGACCTGCTGCGCCAGCGCCTTCAACTGCTCGATCGCGGCCGGCCGGTAAACGTCCGTGGAAACGAGCAATATCTTCTTCTTCCGGGCGGCGAGGAGGCGCGCGAGTTTCGCCGCCGTGGTCGTCTTGCCCGCGCCTTGCAGACCGGCGAGCAGGATGACGGCGGGCGGTTGCGTCGCGAGGTCGAGCGGCTGCGCGGTCCCGCCCATCAGCGCAGTCAATTCGCGCGCAACAACGCCGATCAACGCCTGGCCGGGCGTCAGCGAGCCGACGACGTCGGCGCCGACCGCCTTTTCGCGCAAATCGGTGATGAACGTCTTGACGACCGGCAGCGCGACGTCGGCCTCGAGCAACGCGAGCCGGACTTCGCGCAGCGCGTCCTGGATGTTGGCGTCGGTCAGGCGCGCTTCGCCGCGCAGCGTCTTCACGACGCGCGACAGGCGTTCGGTGAGTGTTTCCAACATGCGATTTGGGTCCTGCGCGCGGGGACGGGAATGCCGGCGCCGTGAGGTAAACTGGATCGTGATCATTCTACTGCACGTGCTCGTAGCGGCGATCTATGCAGCCACCGCTTGGGCGCGCTGGCCACGCGGCGACGCGCCACCGCCACCGCGGCGCAACGCGGGACGGATTCTGCTGCCGCTCGCCCTGCTCCTGCATGCGGTCGCGATCTGGCACGCGATCGTGCGTCCGGAAGGGCTTGACCTGTCGTTCGTCAACGCGCTGTCGCTCGTCGCGGGCCTCGCCGTGCTCGCCGCGTGGCTCACCGGCGTGCTGCACGCGCTTCCCGGCGTCGCCGCCGTCGTGCTGCCCGTCGCCGCGATTTGCGCGCTGCTGCCGCCGCTTGCCGCGTCACCGCATCGGCTGCCGTTCACCGGCGAACCCTGGGCCGCCGCGCATATCGGGATTGCGCTCGTCGCGTACGCGCTGTTCGTCGTCGTCGCCTTGCAGGCACTCGTGATGACCGGTCTGGAAAAGCGCCTGCATCGCGGATTGCCCGATGCAACGTCGCGCGCGACACCGCCGCTGCTGACCCTCGAGCGCTACATGTTCCGGTTGCTTACGGTCGGTTTCGTGCTGCTCACGCTGACGCTTGCGAGCGGCATGCTCTTTTCGGAAGAGCTGTTCGGCAAGGCGGTGACGCTGACCCACAAGAACGTGTTCTCGGTCGCCGGCTGGCTCGCGTTCGCCGTGCTGCTCTTCGGCCGTTGGCGTTATGGCTGGCGCGGTCGCACGGCGCTAAAATGGATTCTCGCGGGAACGTTGCTGCTCGTGCTGGGATACCTCGGCAGCAAGTTCGTGCGCGAGGTCGTTCTCGGACGTTGAAATCCGGCTCTGATCCCAGCTATCCCTTGGACGAGATCCCCCTGGGCACGCTCGCGCTGGCGCTGGTCATCCTGCTGGTGACATCCGGTTTCTTTTCGATTGCCGAGACGGCGATGATGGCCGCGAACCGCTATCGGCTGAAACACCAGGCGCAACGGGGCGCGCGCGGGGCACGGCTCGCGCTTTCGCTGCTGGCCCGGACCGACCAGCTGCTTGGCGTGATCCTGCTTGGCAACAACCTGATCAACGCCGCGGCGGCGACGATTGCCAGCGTCATTACCGTGCGCCTCTTCGGCCAGGGCGAATGGCCGCTGGCGCTCGGCACCGTCGCCGTTACCTTCCTGATCCTGGTTTTCTCCGAAATCACACCCAAGGTCGTCGGCGCCGCCTATGCCGATCAACTCGCGCCGCTGGTGAGCTTCGTGCTCGCTCCGCTGCTCCGCGCCGTGCGCCCGGTCGTGTGGTTCGTGAACCTGTTCGTGCACGCGCTGCTGAAGCTCTTCCGCTTCAAGCCGACCGCACAGCCCAGCACGACGCTGTCGCAGGAGGAACTGCGCTCGCTGGTGCTCGAAGGTGCGCAGTACTTTCGTGGCAAGCACAAGACGATGCTCGCGAATTTGATGGATCTCGAGGCAATCACCGTCGACGACGTGATGACGCCGCGCAGCCAGATTCATGCGCTCGATCTGACGGAGAAACCGGCGTTGCTCCGCCAGCAACTCGCCACGTCATATCACACGCGATTGCCGGTGTGCGAAGGATCGCTCGACACCATCGTCGGCGTGCTCGCCGTCAAGAGCATCCTGCACGTGATGCAGGGCGGAGAACTCGACGTCGAGCGCATCCGTGAGGTGCTGCGAGCGCCCTATTTCGTTCCGGTCGGCACGCCGCTCCTGACGCAATTGCAACAGTTCCAGGCCGACCGCCAGCGGCTCGGCCTCGTCGTCGATGAGTACGGGGAACTGCAGGGCCTCGTCACCATCGAGGACATCATCGAGGAGATCATCGGCGAATTCACCACGCAGGCGCCAGGTGGTGCCGAGAGTTTCCGGCGCGAGCCGGACGGCAGCGTGATCGTTGACGGAATGGCGCCGCTGCGTACGCTCAACCGGCGCCTCGGGACCCAGTTTCCCCTGGACGGGCCAAAAACGCTGAACGGACTGATCGTCGAGCACCTGGGCGAAATTCCCGATGCCGGCCTCAGCTTCAACGTCGAGGGTCAGGCCGTCGAAATCCTGCAAACGCAGGACCGGGCGGTGCGCGTCGTGCGCCTGCTGCCGCCGGTCGGGCGGGATACGTCGCCTTTACAAACGCAGACCGAGCGGGCATCATCCTGACAGCAAGTTTTATGCGAATGGAATAAGAGACTTATGCGGATCGGCGCATCGGCTCATTCCACGGGCGTCGAGCCCGCGGTGAGAATAGACGCGCAGCGGCCGGATGCGGCATAACCTTTGCTTCCCCTGACGCTCCGACGATCGTTTTCCATGCGAGCTCGGCGATTTTCCCCGGCATTCGTGGCAAAAATGCGACACATCATCAACTAATGGCCACTCACGCCGCCACCCGCAACATCAGCGGTTTAGCCCGCGCGCTCGCCCAGCATGGTGTCATGTCGGAGCCGGAGGCCGAGGCACTGCAACTGCAGTCTCAGTCCTCCGGCGTGTCGTTTGTCGAGCAGGTGCTTTCCGGCAAGCGCCTGTCCGCGCACCAACTGGCCGTGTTCGCCTCGCGTGCGTTCGGAGTTCCGCTGCTCGACTTGACCGGCTTCGATTTCGACCAGATCAACCGGGAATACTTCGATACCCGCATTGCCCAGACGCGGCGGGTTCTGCCGCTGCACAAGCGCGGCAATCGGCTGTACGTCGCGACGTCCGATCCCGCCAACCTCCAGGCACTGGACGAAGTGCGGTTCAAGACGAATCTCATCGTCGAACCGGTCGTCGTCGAGGACGACAAGCTTGCGCAGGCCATCGCCAAGATCGTCGAATCGACCGGCACGACGCTCAAGGAAATGGCGGCGCTCGAGGACATCGAGATCGCGCTCGAGGCCGGTTCCGCCCAGCCGTCCAGCAGTGACGAGGACAGCGAGGTCGAGGACGCGCCCGTCGTTCGGTACATCCAGAAGGTCCTGATCGACGCGATCACCGCCGGCGCGTCGGACATCCACTTCGAGCCTTACGAGCGGTTTTACCGGATCCGCTATCGGCTGGACGGCATCCTGATGGAAGTCGCGCAGCCGCCGCTCGCGATCAAGGACAAGGTCGCGTCGCGGATCAAAGTGATTTCGAGACTCGACATCTCCGAAAAGCGCGTGCCTCAGGACGGACGCATGAAGCTCGTGCTGTCGAAAAGCAGGGCGATCGATTTCCGCGTGTCCACGCTGCCGACGCTGTTCGGCGAGAAAATCGTCATGCGGATTCTCGACTCGTCGGGCGTCAAGCTCGGCATCGAGGCGCTCGGCTACGAGCCGGACCAGCAGCAGGCGCTGTTGTTCGCCGTCGGCAGGCCGTACGGAATGATCCTCGTGACCGGCCCGACGGGCAGCGGCAAAACGGTCTCGCTCTATACGTGTCTGTCGATTCTGAACCAGCCGGGCGTCAACATCGCCACCGCCGAGGACCCCGCGGAAATCCAGATCGCCGGCGTGAATCAGGTGAACGTCAACGAAAAGGCAGGACTCACGTTCGCCACGGCGCTGCGCGCGTTCCTGCGCCAGGATCCGGACGTGATCATGGTCGGCGAAATCCGCGACCTGGAAACGGCTGACATCTCGATCAAGGCAGCGCAGACTGGCCACCTCGTGCTATCGACGCTGCACACGAACGATGCGCCGTCGACGCTCGTGCGCATGCTGAACATGGGCGTCGCGCCCTTCAACATCGCGTCGTCGGTCAACCTGATTACCGCGCAGCGTCTCGCCCGCAAGCTCTGCCCGCAATGCAAGCGTCCGGAAGACATTCCCCCGGAGGCATTGATGCGCGCCGGCTTCATGGAGGAAGACCTCGACGGCAGCTGGCAGCCGTTCGGGCCGATCGGCTGCGACCATTGCAAGGGCACGGGCTACAAGGGACGGATTGGCGTGTACGAAGTGATGCCGATCACCGACGACATGAAGCAGTTGATCATGCGCAACGGCAACTCGCTCGACATCGCCGAGCAGGCCCAGCGCGAAGGCGTGCGCAACCTGCGACAATCAGGCCTGCTGAAGGTCAAGAGCGGCGTCACGTCGCTCGAGGAAATCGAGGCCGTCACCAACGAGTAATCGCAGCACCCGCAAGAAGGATATTCCATGGCGACCGCAGTAGCGCGCAGGGACTTGAAGGTCAGGGAACAGACGTTCATCTGGGAAGGCGTCGACCGCAACAACAAGCCGATGCGGGGCGAGTTGCGCGCCGTTTCGGAAACGGTCGCGACGACGAACCTCCGCCGCCAGGGCATCCGCGTCCTCAAGATCAAGCGCCAGTCGTTCCGCGGCGGCCGCTCGATCAGCGGCAAGGACATGACGTTCTTCACGCGCCAACTCGCGACGATGCTGAAGGCCGGCGTGCCGCTCCTGCAATCGTTCGACATCATCGCGCGCGGGCACAGCAACGCGCGCTTTTCGCGCCTGATGCTCGACCTGAAAAACAAGGTCGAAACGGGCTCCAGCCTGTCGCAGGCGTTTCGCGAATATCCGAAGTACTTTGACGCGCTCTACTGCAATCTCGTGCAGGCTGGCGAAACGGCGGGCATGCTCGATGCGATCCTCGACCGGCTCGCGACCTACCAGGAAAAGATCCTCGCGATCAAGGGCAAGATCAAGTCGGCGCTGTTCTACCCGATCACCGTCATCGTCGTCGCGATCGTCGTCGTCGTCGTAATCATGACTTTCGTGATTCCGGCGTTCAAGAGCGTGTTCGCGAGCTTCGGTGCGAACCTGCCGTTCCTGACGCTGGTGGTCATCGGCATCTCCGACTTCTTCGTCAAATGGTGGTGGGCGATGTTCCTGCTCATCATTGGCGCGTTCGTCGGCATCCGTTTGTCGATCAAGCGCTCCGACAGCGTGCGCTACATGGTCCACCGGCTGTCGCTCAAGATTCCGGTCATCGGCAGCATTCTGGAAAAGGCCACGATCGCGCGCTGGACGCGCACGTTGCAGACGATGTTCGCGGCCGGCGTGCCGCTCGTCGAATCGCTCGACGCGGTCGGCGGCGCGTCGGGCAACATGGTCTACATCGCCGCCACCAAGCGCATCCAGACCGAAGTGAGCACCGGCACCAGCTTGACCAATTCGATGGCGGCGCAGAACCTGTTCCCGTCGATGGTGCTGCAGATGACGCAGATCGGCGAGGAATCGGGCTCGCTCGACAACATGCTCGGCAAGATCGCGGACTTCTACGAGCGCGAAGTCGATGACTCCGTCGCGGCGCTGTCGAGCCTGCTCGAGCCGATCATCATCGTGTTCCTCGGCATCGTCGTCGGCGGTCTCGTCGTCGCGATGTACCTGCCGATCTTCAAGCTGGGCGCGGTGATTTGACGGCGGGCGTTGTTATCCGGCGCGGCGCGGCGCGCGCCGGACCACGCGAACGCGCACGCGTACGGTAAAGCCGCGCGATCGTGCTGCTCGTCAATCCCGTCGTCGCTGTCGCGATCGCGCTGATCGTCGGACTCTGCGTCGGTAGTTTCCTCAACGTCGTCGTTTATCGGCTGCCGAAAATGATGGAGCGCGACTGGCGCGCGCAATGCGCAGAATTGCGCGACGAAGCGATAGCCGGCGAGCATGCGCGCACGTACAACCTCGCGGTTCCGCGCTCGGCGTGCCCGGCGTGCGGGCACAGGATCGGCGCGCTCGAGAACATTCCGATCGTCTCGTGGCTCGCGCTCCGCGGTGCGTGCTCGGCGTGTCGAAAGCCGATTTCGATTCGCTATCCGCTGGTCGAGGCGCTCGGCGGCGTGCTCGCCGCGTATGCGATCTGGCGCTTCGGGCTCTCGTGGAAAGGCGCGTCGGCCTGTGTGCTGCTGTGGACGCTGGTCGCCTTGACATTCATCGATTTCGACACGCAACTGCTCCCTGACAACCTGACACTGCCGCTGCTGTGGGCCGGCCTCGGCACCAACCTGTTCGGGCTCTTCGTGACGCTCGACGACGCGGTGATCGGCGCGATCGCGGGTTATCTCGCGCTGTGGATCGTCTACTGGCTGTTCCGGCTGATCCGCGGCAAGGAAGGCATGGGTTACGGAGATTTCAAATTGCTCGCCGCGCTGGGCGCGTGGCTCGGCTGGCAGATGTTGCCGCTGATCGTGCTCCTCTCATCGGTCGTCGGCGCCTGCATCGGCATCATGCTGATGGTCTTCAAAGGCCGCGATCACAGCGTGCCGCTGGCATTCGGCCCGTACCTCGCCATCGCCGGCGCGATCGCGCTCTTCTTCGGACCCGCGCTCGTCAAGGGCTGGTATCTGTGAGCGCCGCGGTCGTGCCCTACCTGATCGGGCTGACCGGCGGCATCGGCAGCGGAAAATCGGAAGTGGCGGCGGCATTCGCCGCTCGAGGTGTCGATGTCCTCGATGCGGATGAAATCGCGCACGCGATCAGCAAGCGCGGCGAAGCCGGTCACCGGGCGGTCGTCGAGTCGCTCGGCCGCGAGTTCCTGCGCCCGGACGGCGAACTCGACCGACCGGCGCTACGCCGGCGCGCGTTCGACAATCCGACGTTTCGCCGCGATCTCGAGCAGCTCCTCCATCCGCTGATCACCGCGCATCTCGAGGATGCCGTCGTCGACTTCCGCGGCCCTTATGGAATGCTCGTCGTGCCGCTGCTGCTCGAGCGCGGCGGATTGCGCAAGCGTGTCGCTCGCGTGCTCGTCGTCGATTGCGCCGAGCAGGAGCAGATTCGCCGCGTGCAATTGCGTAGCGGCCTCGCCGCCGACGAAGTGCGCAGGATCATGGCGACGCAGCTCCCGCGCGGCGAACGGCTCGCCGAAGCGGACGACGTGCTCGACAATTCGGGCCCGCGCGCCACGATCGATCCGCAGGTGGAACGCCTCGATCGCCGTTATCGGGACCTTGCGGCGAAGGTGCGCGAGACGCGCTGATTCGATTTTTCGGCGATCCTGCTCGTCGTTTCGGGCAGAATGACACCCTGCAGGAAGCGACGATCGGCCAGTGATTCGCTACGAGCATCCGCTGAACGAACGAATCCGCACGCTGATGCGGCTCGAGGACCTGTTCGCGCGCGCGAACTTCTTCGCGAGCGGCGTCGACGGGCCCGATCACCATGCGGCGCTGCTGTCGCTGTTCGAGATCACCGACGTCGCATCGCGCGCCGACCTCAAGACCGACCTCGTGCAGGAACTCGAGCGGCAAAAGCAGATGCTGGGGCCGCTGCGCAGCAATCCGCAGATCGACCAGCAGGCACTCGCAGCACTGCTCGCGGAAATCGAGCAGGTGAACGGAAGCCTCCTCGCGCAAGCCGGCAAGATCGGCACGCACCTGCGCGAGAACGAATGGCTGATGGCGATCAAGCAGCGCGCCGCGATTCCAGGCGGCGTGTGCGAGTTCGACCTGCCCGCCTATCACCATTGGCTCAACAAGGCGGCGCCGGCAAGGCGAGACGATCTCGCCGGCTGGATCGAGCCGTTTGCGCCGATTCGAAGCGGCTCGGCGATCGTGCTCCGGCTCCTTCGCGAGAACGGTCGCGTGAGCCGGCACACGGCGTTTCGCGGCGTGTTCCAGTTGATGCTGACGACGACGAAGGTCGCGCAGCTCCTGCGGCTCACGCTCGAGCAGAACCATCCTTTCGTGCCCGAAATCAGCGCCAACAAGTACGCGCTCAACATCCGGTTCGTCGGCGTGTCCGGCATGGACCGCGGCAACGTCGTCGATCAGGATATCGATTTCGAATTGACGTTCTGCAATCTCTGACGTTCAGAACGCCGTGAGATTCACGCCGGCATTGCCGACGGCCTCGTAGCCGACCCCGATCGATCTTGCGGCGAGGATCGTGAACGTGACGCCGTTCAGGTCGGCGGTCGTTCCCGATCCGGCCGGTTGCCAGACGAGCCCGTCGAAGCTCGTGAAGATGCCGCCGCCATTTCCGACGGCCACAAATTGCGTGCCGTAGGTCACGGCTGCGAGATCGTTGGTCGCAATCGGCGGCTGCTCGGTCCAGGCAACGCCATCCGGGCTCGTGACCAGCGTGCCGGCGATGCCGACGGCGACGAACGTCGCGACGGCGGACGTCGTGCTGGTCGCAGCCGTCGATCCGTAGATAACACCGCGAAGATCGCTGGCGGTGGCAGGCGCAATCGCGGTCCAGGTCGTCCCGTCGGTGCTCGTCAACATCGTCCCGTGGGCGCCGACCGCGACGTATCGTCCGTTACCGAAACCGATGCCGTAAAGATTGCTCGTCGTTCCCGAGTTGGCCGCGGCCCAGCTCATGCTGTCGCTGCTGACCAGGATCGTCCCGTTCGCGCCGACGGCGATCACCTGACCGGATCCGTTCCCCTCCAATGCCGTCAACGCGTTCGTCGTCGGCGACGCTCGCGCCGTCCACGTGACGGCGTCGGGACTCGTCACGATCGTACCCATGTCGCCGATCGCCACGAACAGGCCGTTGCGGTACTGCACGGCATCGAGGTTCGTCGTCACGCCTGGCGTCGCGGCGGTCCACGTCGATCCGTCGATGGTCCAGAAAATCGCACCGTTGCCCCCGACATCGACGAGCTCGCTGGTGCCAGCGGTCGTGGCCGAGGCGAAGCCGGTACCGCGCAGGTTGTTCAAGCCGAGCGGAGGATCGACGTTCCACGCCGCGCCCGCCAATCGAGGCACGGCCGTTATTGCGGCGCTGGCCGGTCCCCCCCGCCCGCCGTTCGTTCGTCCATTGACCGTGATCGAATAAGTGATCCCGTTCGTCAATCCCGTGACGATGAACGGCGAGGGCACATTCACGAAGATCCGGCACGAGGCGGAGCAATTCTGCGTGTCGATGGAGCTCCCCGGTATGACCCACACCCAATATTCGACGCCCGGTTCGGTGTCCCAGCTGACCGTCGCGCTGGTGTCGCCGGCCACCACCTTGAAACCGGTCGGTGCAGGAGAAGAGCTGCCGCCACCACCACAGCCACCCATCATCGCCGCGATGGCGGCCATCGCAATCGCGAAGAACAGTCGCATTTCGGATCCCCGGAGAATGAAAGCGACTGAAAGTCTATCGGGCGTCTGACGGGTCGGCCCCGTGCCGAAACATACCCTTACAAGTCGAGCGTCACCGAAAATATTCCGGTGACGCGATGCGGGGCGCCCTCGGCCATCGCCGCCATCTTCGCCCACACGACATCGGCGCCCACGGTCGCCTGTCCGACCCACGTGCCGTAACCGCAATCGCTGCCCGCCATCACGTTCTCGCGGCCGACGAGGTTCGCATATCGTCCGACCCGCTGCGCGATCAATTCCGGATGCTCGACGAAATTCGACTTGGATACGATGACACCCGGAATGAGCGTCTTTCCTTCCGGCAGCCTGACCGTCTCGAAGAGCTTCCACTCGTGTGCGTGGCGCGGATTCGCCGCCTCGAGCG
>JALYSS010000137.1 GCA_030854685.1 Pseudomonadota bacterium
CCGTGGACGCGGCCACCATCCGGGGAGGCGCGATCACCGCGCATCACAGGACCCCTGCCGAATCGAGTGTCAGCGGTGCTCTCGGAGAGGCTCTTCGTCGCGAAGGCAGGTTTGCCCTCGCCGCTGCTCAACCAGATCAAGCGTATTGCGGCCTTCCAGAATCCGGAGTTCTACAAGAAGCAGAGCATGCGACTGTCGACGGCGCTCACCCCGCGGGTGATCTCCTGCGCAGAAGATCTCCCGCAGCATGTCGCGCTACCCCGAGGCTGCAGACCCGATCTTGAGGAGCTGCTCCGCGGTATCGGTGTCGCTCTCGACGTTGTCGACGAGCGCGTCTGCGGTGAGCCACTTGCGCTGCCCTTCCTTGGAACGCTTACGCGGGTTCAGGAGCAGGCAGCTCGCGCGCTTCTCGCGAGCGACTGCGGCGTTCTGGTCGCCCCTCCTGGCACGGGCAAGACAGTCATAGGCACTTATCTGGTGGCCGCCCGCGCCTGCAGCACGTTGGTCCTGGTACATCGAAGACCGCTGCTCGACCAGTGGCGTGCGCAACTCGCCGTGTTCCTCGGTGTCGACCCCAAGGGGATCGGGCAGATCGGTGCCGGAAAGCGCAACCCCACCGGCAGGATCGACGTCGCGATGATCCAGAGCCTGGTACGCAGGGAGTCCGTCGCGGATCTCGTGGCCGGCTACGGGCAGGTTATCGTCGATGAATGCCACCATCTTCCGGCAGTATCGTTCGAGCGCGTGCTGGCATCGGCAAGGGCACGTTATGTCACCGGGCTGACCGCGACACCCCAGCGCCGCGATGGGCGCCATCCCATCACCCAAATGCAGCTTGGTCCGGTGCGCTTCACGGTGAACGCGAAGACGCAGGCGGGCCAGCGCCGGTTCGAGCACCGTCTCATCGTGCGCGAGACCGCCTTCCGTCCTTCGACCCGGGCCACCGAGGGTGGAATCCAGGGTCTCTACGGCGCGATGGCGCAGGACGAGACGCGCAACGCGATGATCCTCAACGACGTCATCGGTGCCCTTGCAGACGGGCGCTCGCCAATCCTCCTGACCGAGCGCAGGGACCACCTCGAGTACTTCGCGAGCAAGCTCCGACCGTTTGCGCGGCATCTGGTCGTGCTGCAGGGAGGGATGGGAGCCAAGGCCGGCCGCGACGTGCGTGACCGGCTCACCGCCATCCCTGCCACTGAGGAACGACTCCTGCTCGCCACCGGTCGGTACATCGGCGAGGGATTCGACGATCCGCGGCTGGACACCCTCTTCCTTGCGTTGCCCATTTCCTGGAAGGGGACCCTCGTCCAATACACCGGGCGCCTTCATCGCCTCCACCCCGGCAAGCGCGATCTCTACATCTTCGACTACGTCGACCGCGAAGTTCCGATGCTACTGCGGATGTTCGAGAAACGCCTTCGAGGCTACCGCGCGATCGGCTACGCGCGAGGGGAGGCACCGCTCGGGTACGCCGAGCCCGCGGACGAAGCAACGGTCGAGTACGACGAGGACGTGCTTGCCGAACTCGATCGGAACGACGCCTTTGCTTGAGAGGAATGTTCACATGCCACTGCGCAAACCAACCAAGAAGAGCAGCAAGACGGCGAGCCGGATTAGCAAGGCCCGGTTGGCCGCCATGATCGAAGAGGCCACCGTCGACGCGTATAGCGCCTCGGAGCAGACCACCGGTTGGTACACGATGATCGAGGAGCGCCTTGCGCTGCCGTTTGAAACTACCCTGCTCGGTGTGCTGGTGAAAGTCGTCGCGCTCGACGTTCGTGGCGACAACAGCATCGTCGCAATCTGCATTCGTGGCCGCGAGCGGCAGTCTGTTCCCATCCTCGATTTGCCGCTCCCAACGCCCCGGCCGGTAGGGACCGAGTGGATCGAGGCGTACCGTCACTGGGTCGGAGGTTGACGAACGTGGCTACGGGACGGCAGCGCAGGCCATTGATGGTACGCGGCGCCAATGTCGGCAGCGGATCGTGCTTTAGGTTCGACGATCAAGGTGCCGACCTTCAGGTTCTTTCCCCGATGGTCGAAAAAAACGGCCCGCCCGAGGGCAAGCCATTGACCTGTTTGGTTGCGGGGGCAGGATTTGAACCTGCGACCTTCGGGTTATGAGCCCGACGAGCTGCCAGACTGCTCCACCCCGCGTCAGAAGGCGGATTATACCAAATCGGAAACGGGGCGCCGCCAGCGGATGCGCTGCGCTCACAGCGCTTCGGTTTCCGCCGTCCGCGGCCGCCAGACAAGCAGGCGCGATTCGATCTTGGTCACGATGAAATCCAGAATCAACGCAAAGATCGTGAGCACGACGATCCCCGCGATCACGGTATTGATGTCGAACACGCCCTCGGCCTGCAGGATCAGGTAGCCGACGCCTTTGGCCGAGCCCAGGTACTCGCCGACGACGGCGCCGACGAATGCCATGCCGACGGATGTGTGCAGGCTCGAGAACACCCACGACGTCGCCGAAGGAAGATAGATCGAGCGCAAGAGCTGGCCGCGTGACGCACCGAGCATGCGTGCGTTCGCGAGCACGATCGGACTCACTTCCTTGACGCCCTGATACACGTTGAAGAACACGACGAAGAACACGAGCGTCACGCCGAGCGCGACTTTCGACAGCACGCCGAGCCCGAACCACACGGCGAAGATCGGCGCGAGGATCACGCGCGGCATCGCATTCAGCGCGGTGATGTAAGGCTCGGCGATCGCCGACGCCATCGGCGTCAGCGCAAGCCACAGGCCGATAGCGAGGCCGAGCACGCTGCCGACTGCGAAGGCGAGGATCGTTTCCCAGAGCGTTATCGCGAGATGCGGATAGATCTTGCCCGACACGAACCACTCGAAGATGACCTTTACGACCGAAAGCGGCCTGCCGAAAAAGAACGCGATCTTGTTCGCATAGGCTTCGCTGACGATGCCGGGCGTCGTCAATCCGTACCAGATGCCGAACACGACGGCCAGGATCGCAACGTGCCAAAGCGCGAGGCCCGCGCGGCCGATTCGCGAGTCACCGCTTGCTTTGCGCATAACCCTTCAGCACTTCCGACTTCAGCACGCGCCAGATCGCCTCGTGCAACTCGATGAAGCGCGGCGACAGGCGCATTTCCGCGACATCTCGCGGGCGCGGCAGGTCGATCGCAAACTCGCCGAGCGGATGCGTCGCGGGACCCGCCGACAGCACGATAACGCGATCCGACAGCGCGATCGCCTCCTCGAGATCGTGCGTGATGAACAACACCGACTTGCGGTTGGCCGACCACAGGTCGAGCAACTCGTTTTCCATCAGCTGGCGGGTCTGGATGTCGAGGGCCGAGAACGGCTCGTCCATCAGCAGGATCTCCGGATCGAGAATCAGCATCTGCGCCAGCGCAACGCGCTTGCGCATGCCGCCGGAAAGCTGATGCGGATAGCGATTCTCGAAGCCGGTCAACCCGACGCGTGCGAGCCACTCTTCCGCCCGCGGCACCGCGGTTTGCCGCGCAACGCCGCTGAACTCGAGCCCCGCGGTCACGTTATCGAGCGCGTTGCGCCACGGCATCAGTGCGTCAGCCTGGAACATGTAGCCGGCACGCCCGTTGATGCCTACCAGCGGTTGCCCGGCCACCAGCGCACGCCCCGACGATGGCGCGAGCAATCCGGCGGCGACGTTCAGCAGCGTCGACTTGCCGCAGCCGGTCGGGCCCACGACGGCGACGAATTCGCCTTCGTTGACGTCGAGCGATGCGTCGGCAACCGCCGTGTAGCGCTCGCCGGGCGTCTTCCCCGCGAAGGCACAGGTTACGCGTTCGAACGCGAGCGCGGCGGCGCCTGCGCGGATCGTCTCGACCGCCGGCACCGTCGCCATCACTTGATGTTCTGCGCGGCCTTCTGCTGGAAGCTCATGTCGACCGTTTTGGCGAGATCGATCTTCTTGCCCTGCATCGTCGGGTCGAACGTGAGCAGATCGTGTGCGACGTGCTCGCCAGCTTCCTTCGAGATGAAGCCGTCATGATTGAAAGTCGCGATGTTTTTTGCAAGCGCCGCCTTGTACAGCGCCTTGTCGGTGTAGTACTCCGGCGGCACCGCCGCAATGACCTCGTCGAGCGACGAATGCTGGATGAAGCGCAGCGCGCGTACCATCGCATTGACGACGGCCTGCGCCGTACGTGGATTCTTTTGCACCCACTCCGCCGGCGCATAGATGCACCCAGCCGCGTACGCGCCTCCGTACACATCCTGCATGCCCTTGGCCGTTCGCGTGTCGACGACCGGCGTAATGGTGCCGTCGCTTTCGAGTTGCGCAATGACCGGGTCGAGATTGGCGAGCGCATCGATTTCGCCGCGCTTCATGATCGCGACGGCACCGGCGCCGGCGCCCACGCCGATGATCGACACGGCGTCGGGCTTCAATTCCACCTTCGCGAGCAGGATGTTGACGAACATGTTCGTCGACGAACCAGGCGCGGTGACGCCGATCTTCATGCCCTTCAGGTCCGCCGGCGACTTGTACGCGGCGGCCTTCGCCGTTGGCAGCGCCAGCACGATCGCGGAGTACTGGCCCTCGAGCACCAGCGCTTCGATCGACTGACCCTTCGCCTGCTACGAAATCGTGTGCTCGTAGGCGCCGGAGACGATGTCGACACTGCCGCCCAGCAGCGCCTGCAGCGCCTTCGCGCCGCCGGGGAAGTCGAGGATCTCGACGTCGAGGCCCTCCTGCTTGAAATAGCCCTTGCGCTCGGCGATCGTCAGCGGCAGGTAATAGATCAACGGCTTGCCGCCGACGCCGATCGAGAGCTTCGATTTTTCGAGTCCCTGCGCGCTCGCGACCGAGGCGGACAGGAGGAGCGCAAATGCGAGTGCTGTCAGTCCCGATAAACTTCGCATGATTCTTCTCCGAGAGTTTCCGAAAAAAGGACGCGTATTGTCGAGGGCGGCCTGCGCGGCGTCAAACGCGCTTCCGAAGGCGACATCCGCGGGGCGCGGCGCACGCCACCCTTCGGCACGCGCGAGCAAAGCGCCGATCAACGCGAGTTCGTGGACGAGCGCGCGTCCGCGACGACGCGACCGGCCCCCGTGCTCCGCAGCTCCTTCAAATGCTCGGCGATCGAAGGGCCGATCACCATCACGGGTTGCGCCGCATCGCGATCGGCGAGGCTCGTGCGCGCTGCGTCGAACGCGCGCGTCATGTCGTCGTTGCGCCGCATGCCGGTGTTGAAAAACGCCTGACCGAACGACGAGGGTGCGAGCCCGCCTGCGCAATCGTTGCCGCGTACGTCCGCGGCCGACGACGCGATCACCACCGTCTCGTCGTTCTTCAGCGCGTCGATCCACGCACCCGCATAGCAGGTGGACACGACGATCACGCGCCAGCGAATGCCGGCCGCATCGAGCAACTGCTTCAGCCCCTGCGGCGAAAGACCGACGAGCTCGAGCGGGGGATTGACCGCGGCCAGCGTATGGTTGGCGCCGGCGTTTCCCGTCAGGTAGAGCATGACGATATCGTCGTCCGCATCGATGACGTCGCCGATTTCGAGCAGCACCGCGCGCAGGTGCGTGATCGTCGCAAACGGACGCTCGGCAACCGTCAGCGGGCTGTTGAGAAGCACGATGGAGCGTCCTTTGGTGTGCCACCGCTCGTCCATCACGCGCTGCGCGGTGTCCACGTCCGTCACGAACCCGGGCCGGCGCGCGTCGGGAGCGAAACCGACGAAATAGAGGTCGGTGACGCCGGGCTGCCCGTCCTCGAGCTGATCGAGCGCCCGATCCATCATGAAGTCCTGCGCCGCGAGCACGGCTTCGGATGCCGGACTGATCGCATCGGGATCGTTCATCACCGGGTCGAATTCGCGCCACCAGGGATCAACCGGCCCGAGTAGCGGTGCGAACCAGATGGGCGCGATCACGAGCAATCCGCCACCGAGGGCAAAGGCGCGCCGGTGCGGTCGCTGCGGATCGACGCAAACGTAGACGGCGCGCATCGCGAGCAACATCATCCACGCGAAGATCGCGTATTCGAATATTCGCCGCGTCACGTCGGAGATGGCCGAATCGGCCTCCGGCAAAGCCGGCAACAGATGCACGAGCTGGATCACCGGGAACGACGCAAGAATGACGATCGGCAGTGCAAGGTACACGTCCCGGTCGCGCCGCAACATCGCGATCACGGCAGCCGATAACGTCAACAACCCGAGCGCGAAAAGCTCGCCGTGCAGACCGAGGATCGAGAACCGCGCCTCGTGAGCGGCGCGCGCCCAATCGACGTCGATGTCGATCGCCGCGGAGACAACGACGATGAGGACAAGTTGCGCGACCGAGATCCGGAACGCGCCGCGCTCGACCCGCATGAAAAGCGCGAGCCGCAGTCCGGCGGCCAGATTGCGGCCCAGTCCGTTCAGTGCGTTCCGCATCGCACCGGGGATCAGGCGACCGGCGTACCGACGTGTGCGGCGATGAACGCCGCGACCTGCGCCGCATCGGCGGGGAGCACCGTGCAGCGCTGCGGCAGCGCTTCGAGGTCGGCGTAGGCAACAGGACGCGGCGGCTCGATGCCGACTGCTTCACGGATCGTCGCGGCGAACTTCGCGGGCAATGCGGTTTCCAGGCAGATCAGCGGCACGCCGGCATCGCGAAATTCGCGCCCGACCTTGACACCGTCGGCCGTATGCGGATCGATCAACGCGTCGAAACGCCGATGGACATCGCGAATCGTCGCCAGCCGGTCGGCGTGCGTGCTCGACCCCGACACGAAACCAGTCGCGCGAACGCGCGGCCACATCGGCGTATCGGCGAGGGCGAATTGACCGTCGCGCTGGAGCCGGCGCCACAGCTCGCCAAGCTGCTCCGGGTCGCGTCCGGCAACGTCGAACGCATATCGCTCAAAATTGGATGCCTTGGAAATGTCCATCGACGGCGACGAGGTCGCGTGCGTTTCCGTCGCGACGCGCGGACGGTAGCGGCCGGTCAGGAAGAACTCGTTCAGCACGTCGTTCTCGTTCGTTGCAACGATCAGCCGTGCAATCGGCAATCCCATTTGCCGCGCGACGTGGCCCGCCAGCACGTTGCCGAAATTGCCGGACGGCACGGCGAAGCTCACCTTCTCGGCGTCGTGCGTCGTCGCCGCGAAGTAACCCTTGAAGTAATAGACGACTTGCGCAGCGATTCGTGCCCAGTTGATCGAATTGACAGCGCCGAGCGCGTGGCGGCGCTTGAAGTCAGCGTCGCCTGCAATTGCCTTGACCATGTCCTGGCACTGGTCGAACGTGCCTTCGATCGCCAGGTTGTGAATGTTCGGATCGTCGAGCGCGTACATCTGCGCCTGCTGAAACGCGCTCATCCGCCCGCGCGGCGACAGCATGAAGACCGTGATGTTCCGCTTGCCGCGCATCGCGTACTCGGCCGAGCTGCCGGTGTCGCCCGACGTTGCGCCGAGGATGTTGAGCGGCCGATTGCCGATGCGCAGCGCGTACTCGAACAGGTTGCCGAGAAGCTGCAGGGCGATGTCCTTGAACGCCAGCGTCGGGCCGTTCGAAAGGCGCAGCAGGTGAAGGCCCGGCTCGAGCGTCACCAGCGGCGTGACGTCGTCGCTGCCGAACGCTTCGGCCGTGTACGTGCGATCGATGATGGCACGCAACTCGTCGCCCGGAATGTCGGTGATAAACCGCGCGAGGATCGCGTACGCGAGATCCGGATACGACAGGCCACGAAGCCGCGCCAACTCGCCGGCGTCCAGCCGCGGATACGTGCTCGGCACCGCCAGTCCGCCATCAGGTGCAAGACCTTCGAGCAGGATCGCGCCAAATGATTGCGGCGCATCGCGCCACGCGCCGCGCGTGCTGACGTAGTTCACCGCAGGCCTCGGGTATCGCTCCCCGATCGGAGAGGCCAAAGCGTGGCGATGCGCATCGTCAGCTCAGATCTTCGAGCCGAATGCGCACAACCGTGCCCCGGACGGTGGGCAACGACTCGATGCGCGCGATGGCCTCGACGACCCGATGCTCGATCGACTTGTGCGTGAGCAGGATGATGTCCGTCTGGTCCTCGCCTTCGGTCGGCTCCTTCTGGATCATCGCGTCGATCGAGATCTCGCGGTCGGCCAGAATTCTGGTGATGTCGGCGAGTACGCCGGGACGATCGAGCACCCGCATGCGCAGGTAATAGCTCGTCTCGACGTCGCCGATCGGCAGGAACGGCAGATCGGTGAGCTGGTCCGGCTGGAAGGCGAGATGCGGCACGCGATGATCCGGGTCCGCCGTGTGCATGCGCGTCACGTCGACGAGATCCGCAATGACCGCGCTTGCCGTCGGCTCCGCTCCCGCACCCGCGCCGTAGTACAGCGTCGAGCCGACCGCGTCGGCCTTGACCAGCACGGCGTTCATCGCCCCTTCGACATTCGCGATCAGTTGCTTCGCGGGTATCAGCGTCGGGTGCACCCGCAATTCGATGCCGTTCTGCGCGCGGCGCGTGATGGCGAGGAGCTTGATCCGATAACCGAGCTCCTCGGCGTAACGAAGGTCCTCGCGCGCGAGGTTCGTGATGCCTTCCGCGTACGCCTTGTCGAATTGCATCGGCACGCCGAAGGCGATCGCCGACATGATCGCGAGCTTGTGCGCGGAGTCGATGCCGTTGACGTCGAACGTCGGATCCGCCTCGGCGTATCCGCGGGCTTGCGCTTCCTTGAGTGCGGTTTCGAACGAGGCACCTGTTTCGCGCATCGTCGAAAGGATGAAATTCGACGTGCCGTTGATGATGCCGGCGATCCATTCGATGCGATTCGCGGTCAAGCCTTCGCGGAGCGCCTTGATGATCGGCACGCCGCCGGCGACGGCACCTTCGAACGCGACCATGACGCCCTTCGCATGCGCGGCCGCGAAGATCTCGTTGCCGTATTGCGCGAGCAGCGCCTTGTTCGCCGTGACGATGTGCTTGCCGTGCGCGATGGCGTCGAGGATCAGCGAACGCGCGGGCTCGATGCCGCCGATCAGTTCGCAGACGATGTCGACGTCCGGATGTCTTGCGACGACGGCGGGATCGTCGCTGAATTGCACATCGGTGATGCCGCGCGCGCCCTGCCGCGCCCGCTCGAGCGTGCGCGTGCCGATCCAGTTGATGCGGATCGGACGCCCCGCGCGCCGCGTGATCTCCTCTTCATTGCGGCGCAGGACGTCCCAGGTGCCGCGGCCGACGGTGCCGAAGCCGATGAGCCCGACGTGGAGCGGCTTCATCACGAGATCATCCCTCACCCGCCGCGCTGCGCGCGACACCCTTTCCCGGCGGGAGAGCGATGGGGTGAGGGCGCGGATCCATCACAGGAGCCCGTCTTCGCGGAACATCTGCTTGATGCCGCGAATCGCCTGGCGACTCCTTGCCTCGTTTTCGATCATCGCAAAGCGGACATGCGCATCGCCGAATTCGCCGAAGCCGATGCCCGGCGACACCGACACCTTCGCCTTGGCGAGCAGGTGCTTGGCGAATTCCAGCGAGCCCATGCCGGCATACGCTTCCGGAACCTTCGCCCAGACGTACATCGACGCCTTCGGCACGTCGACCTTCCAGCCCGCCTCGTGCAGTCCCTTGACGAGCACGTCGCGCCGCCGCTGGTAACGCTGCGTGATTTCGGCGACGCACTCCTGCGGACCTTCGAGTGCGGCGATCGCCGCCACCTGGATCGGCGTAAACGTGCCGTAGTCGTGATAACCCTTGATCCGCGACAGCGCGTAGACGAGGTCCTGGTTGCCGACCATGTAACCGATGCGCCAGCCGGCCATGTTGTAGCTCTTGGACATCGTGAAGAACTCGACGGCGACGTCGCGCGCACCCGGCACCTGCATGATCGACGGCGCCTGCCAGCCATCGAAGCAGATGTCCGCATACGCGAGGTCGTGGACGACCCAGATGCCGTATTCCTTCGCGAGCGCGATGATCTTTTCGAAAAACGGCAATTCGACGCATTGCGCGGTCGGATTCGCCGGAAAATTGATGATCAGCATCTTCGGCTTCGGCACCGACAGCTTGATCGTCCCCTCGAGCTCGGCAAAAAAGTCGACATCCGGCGTGAGTGGCACCTGCCGGATGTCCGCGCCGGCGATCACGGGACCGTAGATGTGGATCGGATAGCTCGGGTTCGGCACCAGCACCGTGTCGCCGCGGCCGAGCGTGGCGAGCGCGAGGTGCGCGATGCCTTCCTTCGAGCCGATCGTGACGATCGCCTCCGTTTCGGGATCGAACGACACGCCCCAGCGCCGCTCGTACCAATGACAGATGGCGCGGCGCAGTCGCGGAATACCCTTGGAAACCGAGTAGCCGTGCGTATCGCCGCGCTGCACCGTCTCGACGAGTTTGTTGACGATGTGCGCGGGCGTCGGGCCATCGGGGTTGCCCATGCCGAAATCGATGATGTCCTCGCCGCGCCGGCGGGCCTCCATCTTGAGTTCGGTCGTGATGTTGAAAACGTACGGCGGGAGCCGCTCGATGCGGGCGAACTGCGACTGGGGAATGGAGGCCATGAATCGCTGACGTAAGCGCCCGGAACCGTCCGAGCGACGTAGAACGGGGAAGCGCTACAATCCTAGCGAATTCACGCGCTTACCGCAATGCACAAGCCGTAATGAAATTCCACTTGCAGGCCCCGTCGGCAACCATCGTCACCGGCCTCGGTACCGGGTGGGTGCGCGTCGGCGCCACCGAATACCGCGAAAACATCGTCCTGCTGCCCGACCAGGTGATCACGGGCTGGGCGCCATCCGGATTCGACGCGTTGTCCGAAGACGATTTCGCCGGGCTGCTGGATTCCAAGCCCGAAATCGTGCTGCTCGGCACCGGCGAAACGCAGCATTTCCCCCATCCGCGGCTGCTGGCGGCGCTCACGGCTGCACATGTCGGTGTCGAGGCGATGGACACGCGTGCGGCGTGCCGGACATTCAATATCCTGGTCGCCGAGGGCCGCCGTGTCGCGGCGGCGCTCACCGTCGCGTGACGGTGGCGATTCGGGCATGATGCGTCACCTGCCGGCGACGCTGACGCGATGCTGCACCTTCCGAAAGTTCTGACCACCGAGACTCTCGCCGCATTGCGATCGATGGCCGCGCGCGCAACGTGGATCGACGGCCGCGCCACGGCAGGCGGCGCCGCCGCGCAACTCAAGCGTAACGAGCAAGTCGACGAACGATCGGATGACGGAAACGTGATCGCGGAGACGGTGCTGAAAGCCCTGCAACGCCATGCGCTGTTCGAAGCCGCCGCGTTTCCCGCTCGCGTGACCCGTCCGCTGATGAACCGGTACGCACCCGGCATGGAATACGCGCCGCACGTCGACAATCCGCTGATGGGCGGCAGCAATCCGTTGCGCACCGATTTGTCGGGTACGCTGTTCCTCTCCGATCCTGGCGACTACGACGGCGGCGAACTCGTCGTCGATTCGCTGGCGGGCCGGCAAGGGGTCAAGCTTCCCGCTGGCGACCTGTTCCTCTACCCGGCGACGCGGGTGCATTATGTCGCGCCGGTGACCCGCGGCGTGCGTCTCGGTGCGATCTTCTGGATCCAGAGCCTCGTTGGCGACACCGAGAAGCGGTCGCTGCTCTTCGAGATGTCGCGTGCGTTGCAGGCCCTCGAGCAGCAACACGGGCCATCGCCGGAAATTACGCAGCTCGCCGGATGCTACGCGCGGCTGGTGCATCGCTGGGCGCAGCCCTGAGCGCCCAGGGCCCTGGTACGCCAACCCATGAGTTTGCGCACTAGCATTCAATCGTATTGCGGCAATAGCTGGTCAGTTCGCGCATGACCGTCGTATCGGCCGCCGGCTTGCGGGCACGGTCGACGCTGCCGTACTCGAGCGACAGCTTCATCGCGTATTTCTCGAAAAAGGGCCCGAACTGCTCGGCGCCGATCGTGCCGAGCGCGTACAACTCGTCGCGCGCGGCATCGTGCTCGAGCGCAATGCAGGCGAGCGGCTGAGGTGCCGGTCCGGCGACGACGCGCGCTCCGGCGGCCGGATCGTAGACGCTATGGTCGGCGCAGCAATGGATCACCTTGCCGGACGACGTTGCCGAGCGCGTGCGCTGATACCGGATGAATGAAACGTCGCGCGTCGGGTAGGCGAGCTTGTGCGCGCAGATCGCCGAGAAGGCGACGATGTTGCGTGCCGGCCCGACGCCTCCGGGTGCGGCATACGATTCACCATGCTCGCGGTGCAACGTGGGAACCGGCGACACCGGCGCCGCGAGACGCCGCAGGAAGCACGGCGTGGCGGCAAACGGGTACTGAAACACGTAATTCGTCTCGTCGGCGATCGATGACTGCCGGATCGGCGCGCCATGGATGTCGACGAGGCGCGACCGCGTGTAGCTGCGAATCTGCGTGGATTCGCCGCCCACCTCGGCGTACGCGAGGGACGCGATCCCGGAGAGCAGCGTTGCAGGAACCGAAAAAGTCCCGGCGTCTCATCAGCGGAAGCTCCTCAAGCAGTCACCAATTCGCGTACGTGCGCCGCGACGCTGCGGCCAAGTGCTGCCAGCGCGTAGCCGCCTTCCAGCGACGAGACGATGCGCCCACCCGCATGTTGCCTCGCCACCGTCATCAGTTCCCGCGTCACCCACGCGTAATCGTCCTCGGTGAAGGCGAGCCCGGCAAGCGGGTCTTCGCGATGCGCATCGAATCCGGCGGAAATCAGGATCAATTCGGGCTCGTGATCATCGAGCGCGGGCAACCAGTGTCTGCGGACGGCATCGCGGAACTCGGCGCTGCCGCTGCCCGCCGACAGCGGGATATTGACCATGTTCGGCGCCGGGTGGTCGACGCCCGAATACGGATAGAGCGGATGCTGGAACGTCGACGCCATCAAGACGCGCGGATCGTCGGAAAACATTTCCTCGGTGCCGTTGCCATGGTGCACGTCGAAATCGACGATCGCGACGCGCGACATCCCGTGCACGGCAAGCGCATGCGCTGCACCCACCGCGACGCTGTTGAAAACGCAAAAGCCCATGGCCCGGCGGCTCTCCGCGTGGTGCCCGGGTGGGCGTACTGCGCAAAATGCGCTCGGGTACTCACCGGCGCAGACGAGATCGACGCCATGGACGACGGCACCGGCTGCGTGCAGCGCCGCCTCCACCGAATGCGGATTGAGCGCGGTATCGGGGTCGAGATAGCGCAATCCGCTCGCCGGCGCTGCCGCCTCGATCGCTTCGACATAGCGTCGATCGTGAACGCGCACGAGCTGCTCGACCGTCGCGGCCGGCGCGACATGCCGGGCAAGGTACGGGTCGAGGTCCGCTGCGATCAGTTGATCGTTGATCGCGGTGAGGCGATCGGGGCATTCCGGATGGCCCGGGCCCATTTCGTGCTGGAGGCACGATGGGTGCGTGATGAAAGCGATCGTGGTCACGTCGGTTCGCTGAATCAGGTTGGACGGCAAGGACGCCCCACCACCTGGCGGGAGTCGTCGACGACGATGCCGGCAGGAAACCGGACCGCTCGCCGGAAGTCTAGCGCCGCTGGACGCGCGTGACGAGCATCGACGTCCACGATACAGTGCGAGCCCGGGGAGAGCGACGCATCCCCACCTTGTCACCTCGTCCAATGACCGTCCGCTCCGCGACCCAGAACGTCCCCACCGCGCATCGCCTCGCCGTCGTTCTGCAGCAACTCGCGCAGATTGTCGTCGGCAAGGGAGCGCCGCTGAAGCTCGCGCTCGCGTGCCTGCTCGCCCGCGGTCACCTGCTGATCGAGGACATTCCGGGGGTCGGCAAATCGACGCTCGCGCAAGCGCTCGCGACGACACTGGGACTCAAGTACGCGCGAATCCAGTTCACGAGCGACCTTCTGCCGGCAGACGTTCTCGGCGTCTCGATATTCGACGAACGCGCGCAGGCATTCCGGTTCCACGCGGGACCAATCTTCCATTCGGTCGTGCTGGCCGACGAAATCAATCGCGCGCCGCCGAAGACGCAAAGCGCGCTGCTCGAGGCGATGGAGGAACGGCAGGTGTCGATGGACGGCGAGACGCGCCTTCTTCCCGAGCCGTTCTTCGTGATCGCGACGCAGAACCCCGCCGAGCAAATCGGCGCTTACCCGCTTCCCGAATCGCAGCTCGACCGCTTTTTGCTCGCGATCGAGCTCGGCTATCCCGATGCGCTCTCCGAGCGTGAGCTGCTGGCGGGCGGCGATCGGCGCGCCAAGCTCGCGGATGTCATCCCGCTGGCCGATGCCGCAACACTCGCCGAATGGCAACGCGAGGCGACGGCGATCCACGTCGCGCCGGCGTTGCTGGACTACCTGCAGGCGTTGCTCGCCGCATCGCGCGGACACCTGCCCGGACCCGGCGCGGGTTCGAGC
>JALYSS010000139.1 GCA_030854685.1 Pseudomonadota bacterium
CAGGCCGTCGCCCGGGTCGCCGCGGCCGTGGGCCTCGGCATTCTGGCGCCACCACTCGCGCTGTTACCGCTGATCGACCTCGGCAATGCGCCCGATAGCGATTGCCGCGCGCTCTACCAGGATGCACGAATCGCGTCCGGCGCGACCAACGACGCGCCCAACGCGAAGATCAAGCCGGGAAATAGCGGGAAACCGACGACCGAACGCGTCGCGCCCTCGCACTAGAAACGCAGCGTCGAAACTCCAGGCACGAGCGGCTCCGCGGCGATCTCAGCCCCTGCGCCGCTTCGCTTCACGTTTCGCCTTCGCCGGCGCCCGTCCGGCGTGCAACGCCTCGAGCGCTGCCCGCTGCAGCTCGAGCGTCTTGATGCTCATCTGAACCAGGTCGAGGCTCATCCCGAGCCAGCCTTCGATGATCCTGAGTTCACCGATCTTGCGTTCGACTTCGGCCGGATCGAGCGCTGCGAACATCGCGGCAGGATTGGGGAACGAAAGCATCCCGGGCATGACACCTGCGATCATGCCGGGCGTCGCGGCCTGGGCCGTCGCGCGTGCGCCGGAGGCCGCTACGTCCGTCGGCGTTGCCGAGCCGGGCATCGGCATCGCAAAGGGATTCCACATCTTCTGCATGAACGCCATCGCATCCTGCGCGGAAAAGGGCGCCGGGTCGTCATTCCGCTTGCGGGATTCGTCGGTCATGCCGTTCCTCCTGCCGTGCGCAATAACCGAATCGGCGAAGCGTCGATGCGGTGCGCTAATATCGTGCGCCATGGCGAACTCCGGTGCAACCGTCATCGAACGACTGAAAGAGGTCGTCGGCATCGGCAACGTGCTGACAACGCGCGACGAAATCGAGCCCTACGTCGTCGATTGGCGAGGTCGCTATCATGGTACTGCCTGCGCGGTCGTGCGGCCCGCGAGTACCGCCGAAGTGGCGGGGGTGGTCGGCGCGTGTGCCGCCACCAACGTTCCGCTCGTGCCGCAAGGCGGTAACACCGGCATGTGCGGCGCCGCCACGCCGGATGCAACCGGTCGGGAAATCGTCCTGTCTCTCGCGCGGATGCACGCCATCCGTGCGCTCGACCGCGCGAACGCGACGATTACCGTCGAAGCCGGTGTGACGCTCGCAGCCGCGCAGGAGGCCGCGCGCGACGCGGGACTGCTGTTTCCGTTGTCGCTCGCCTCCGAAGGCAGCTGCACGATCGGCGGCAATCTGTCGACGAACGCGGGTGGCATCGCGGTATTGCGTTACGGCAACGCACGCGACCTCGTGCTCGGCGTCGAAGCGGTTCTTGCCGACGGCCGGGTATGGAACGGACTGCGCGGATTGCGCAAGGACAATACCGGCTACGACCTGAAGCAGCTATTCATCGGCAGCGAGGGAACGCTTGGCATCATCACGGCGGCGGTGCTCAAGCTTTTCGCCGCACCGCGCACGCGCGTGACGGCGCTCGCAGCGATTGCCGATGTCGCGCGCGCCGTCGATTTGCTGCACGCGATGAAGCAGGCGCTGGGGGACCGGCTCGTCGGCTTCGAGCTCATCAGCGGCTTTGCGCTGCAACTGTCGCGCAAATATCATCCCGGGTCGCCCGATCCGCTGCCCGGACACGCGTGGTACGCGTTGCTGCAGGCCGACGACACTGCCGAGAACGCGCCACTCGGCGCACAGGTCGAAGACGCGCTCGCGCAAGCGGTCGAAAACGACGTCGTCGTCGACGCGACGATCGCGCAATCGCAGGAGCAGGCCGACCGGCTGTGGGCGCTCCGTGAGAACATCAGCGAAGCGCAGCGCCGCGAAGGACAGAACATCAAGCACGACATTTCACTGCCGGTCTCCGCGATTCCCGTGTTCAACGACGAAACCGGCGCCGCGATCCTCGATGCATTTCCCGGCGCGCGGCTCGTCGTCTTCGGACACCTTGGCGACGGCAATCTCCACTACAACGTCGCGGCACCCGAAGGAGCTGTCGCGCAGCAATTCCTCGAGCACACGCCGGAGGTGAACCGGATCGTGCACGATCGGGTCGTCGCGGCGGGCGGCAGCATCAGCGCGGAGCACGGGATCGGGCAATTGAAGCGCGCCGAGCTCGCGCATTACAAGGCGCCGCTCGACCTCGAGCTGATGCGCCGACTCAAGGTCGCGCTCGATCCGCGCGGGCTGCTCAATCCCGGCAAGGTGCTGTAGCAGGCCAACCGATGGGCAAGGTCCTCTTCTGGCTGGTCATCTTTTTCGTCGCATTGCTCGTGCTTCGACTCGTCAACGTCTCAAACAGCCGCCGGGGCGGCCGCGATGCGAGCGAGCGACCGCCGAAAGCGAAGGACACCGCAATGATTCGCTGCGTGAATTGCGGCGTTTACCTGCCGAGCGCGGACGCGATCGCGAGCCCGCGCGGACCGGTGTGCGGCGATCCGCAATGCCTGCCGAGAGACGTACACCGACCGTGAATCGCACGCCGACCATCCCGCCGTACAGCCCGCCGCCGCTGCCCGCCTCGATCGTCGGCTCGTCGCGCCGGATCCTGTGGATCGTCGGACTGTTTCGCGCTGTCTGCGGCGCACTGCTGCTCGGTCTTGCGTTGCTGCTCGATCTGCGCGCGCTGAGCGTCGCGACGCCCAATTCATTCGTCACCGCGGCCTCGCTCTATTTCGTCTTCGGCCTTGCCGCGTTCGGCTGGATTCAGCAGGAGCGGCTGCCGCTGCCGCTGCCGCAAACGTTGCTCGCCCTCCTGTCCGGTGACATTTTCTTCCTGGCACTCGTCATGATCGCGGGCGGCAGCACCAGTGCTCCGCTGCCAATCCTGCTTTTTCCGCAGCTGGCGGCGAGCGGCTGGCTGCTGCGTACGCAGACGGCGTTCTTCCATGCAGCGCTGGCGGCGATCGTGCTGCTCGGACTGGAAGCGTACCGCCTGCTCGGCGGCGAAATCGTCGGTGCGCAGCTCTTCCAGACGGCGCTCATCTGTCTCGGCTATTTCGCGATGGTCGGCACCGCCGTCGTCATCGGCCGTTACACGAAGGCATCCGAGGACCTCGCGACGCAACGCGGCATCGATGTCGCCAATCTCGAGCAGGTCAACCGGCTGATCATCCAGGACATGCAGGACGGCGTGTTGGTCGTCGACCTGACCGGCGTCGTTCGTGGGCACAATGCACAGGTCACGCGGCTTCTTGGCGGCTTCGGCCGGATGCGGGGCGGAATGCGCCTGGCCGAGTTCTCGACGACGCTGCATGACTACTGGCGATGCTGGAACGAGGATTTGTCCGAGCCGCTGCCACCCTTCAAGGTCGACACCACGCAGCGGCTGCTGCGGGTGCGACTCGTGCGCATCGGCTCGGGACTCAATGGCGGCACGCTGATCTACCTCGAGGATCTTGGACGCGCACAGAACGAGGCCCAGCAGATGAAGCTCGCCGCGATGGGTCGCCTCACGGCATCGATCGCGCACGAGGTGCGCAACCCGCTGTCCGCGATCAACCAGGCCGCGCAACTGCTCGAGGAGGACGGGACCGTAGCGCCAGAAGGCCGGCGCCTGCTGAGCATGATCCGCAGCAACGCGAAGCGGATCGACCGCATCGTCGGCGAAGTTCTCCAGCTCAACCGTCGCGATCGCCAGCAACCGGAAGTGATTCAGCTGCGCGATTTCGTTCGCTCGCTCACTGAGGAAATCATCCAGGCGGAAAACATTCCGCCCGGCGGCGTCGCCATCGACATCAGCGACGACCTCCTCGTCATGTTCGATCGCGGGCACCTGAACCAGATCGCCTGGAACCTGGTGCGCAACGCGTGGCAGCACTGCCAGAAGCGCGAGGCGAGCATTCGCGTGGCCGCGCGCGCGGGCTACATGGGAGATGCGGTGATTTGCGAGCTCGGCGACGACGGACCGGGTGTGCCGGCCGAATTTCGCGCCCAGATTTTCGAACCCTTTTTCACGACCCGCCCGGGGGGCACCGGACTTGGTCTGTATATTGCACGCGAACTCGCCGATGCGAATGGCGCTGCGCTCGAACTCCTGCCGAAGTCTCCGGGTGCGATTTTCCGGATGACGTTCAAGCGCGCGTTGACGCCGGCTGGTGTCGCACACGGGTCGGCATAGAATTCGCCGCGACTCGCAATCTCCCCTTTCTTTCGCTCACATCCATGTCACGAAAAACCCGTGGTCAACCGAAGGTGCTGATCGTCGATGACGAGCCGGACCTTCTCGAACTGCTCGAAATGACGTTGTCGCGCATGGGGCTCGACACGTCGCGGGCCGAATCGGTTGCCGACGCGCAGCGCCTGCTCGATGCGACGCCGTTCGACCTGTGCCTGACGGACTGGAACCTGCCCGATGGTGAAGGTCTGCGCGTCGTCGAGCACATCACCCAAAAAGCGCTCGATGTGCCCGTGGCCGTCATCACCGCCTTCGGCAGTCCCGAGAACGCTGTCGCCGCGCTCAAGGCCGGCGCGTTCGACTATCTCGCGAAACCGGTGGCGCTCGAACAGCTTCGCGCGCTCGTGAAGCAGGCGCTGAAGGTCCCGGAGAAGCCTCAACCGGCGGCGAGCTACCAGCTGCTCGGTGAATCGCCGGCGATGCAGAATGTGCGCGGCCTGATCGACCGGCTCGCGAAGAGTCAGGCCCCCGTGTTCATCAATGGCGAGTCGGGCAGCGGCAAGGAACTCGCGGCGCGGATGATCCATTTGAAGGGTCCGCGCGCAGAGCTCCCGTTCGTCGCGGTGAATTGCGGCGCCATCCCCGAGAACCTGATGGAAAGCGAATTCTTCGGCTACAAGAAGGGAGCGTTCACCGGCGCCGAAGCCGACCGCGACGGCTTTTTCCAGGCGGCGAACGGCGGCACGCTTTTTCTCGACGAGGTGGCCGACCTTCCGCTCGCGATGCAGGTCAAACTGCTGCGCGCCATCCAGGAGAAAAAGGTGCGCAAGGTCGGGTCGACGAGCGAGGATGCGGTCGACGCGCGACTCATCAGCGCGACGCACAAGAATCTTTCGGGTCTCGTGGAGAACGGCGAGTTCCGGCAGGATCTCTACTACCGTCTGCACGTGATCGAGCTGTCGATGCCAAGCTTGCGCGAAATGCGTGAAGACATTCCCTTGATCGCGGATGCCATCCTCACCAGGCTTGCGCGCGGCAATCCCGCCAGTCTTGAACCGGAAGCGGTCGTGGCGCTGGAGCGCTATCCGTTTCCCGGCAACGTGCGCGAGCTCGAGAACATCCTCGAGCGCGGACTCTCGCTCGCGGCGGAGCCGCTACGGATCACTGCGGACGACCTGCATTTAACGCCCGTCCACGATGAATCGGATGCGCCGATCCCGGCCGGCGAAAAATGGCCGTTGCAGGATTACCTCGACCGCGTCGAACGAGCAGCCATCAACGAGGCGCTTGAAAAGACGCGCTACAACCGCACCGCGGCGGCGAAGCTGCTCGGGATCACGTTCAGGGCCATGCGCTACCGGATGGAGCGGTTGGCCATCAAGTGACGTTGGTAAATGGGGGCAGAGCGAATTAAATGGCGC
>JALYSS010000145.1 GCA_030854685.1 Pseudomonadota bacterium
ACCACCCCAATAGCGCCGCTGGGACCGTAACCCCACCCCTTGCTGTGCGGCCAGCTCGGAATCACACCTATCAGCACCAGCACCAGCACTATCAGCAGAATGGTTCCTAAACTCATTGCAGTCTCCTCGTTTTTCTTACGGGCCTCGTCACCGTTGCGCGGTGGCTTGCGCCGCGATCCTACCCCACACGGACCCACTGCCGCAGCTTCGCCTATCGCGAGCGCAGGATCAGGCGAAGCATTTGAAGGACGCGGATCAGAGACCCAGAAATCTGCGAATACGAACCATTTCGCGTTCGAGCGCGGATTTGAAATGGCGATCGCGCGGCGGCCGGCAGGCGACGTAGCCGACGTCGCTCGCCAGCACCCCAGCGGTTACCGCTACGTTGGCCCATCCGATCACCTGTTCGCCCCATAACAGGGGCAACGCGTAGTAGCCGAGCTTGCGTTTCGCCACGGGTGTGTAGGCCTCGAAGCGATAGGACCAACCCCAGAACGCGTCGAAGCGGGCGCGATCCCATACGAGTGGATCGAATGGCGCGAGCAATCGCGCTTCCCCGTCGAGCGCGTCGCACGCGGCCTTCGGGTCCTCGCCGTCAGGCCAATACCACTCCGTGCCGTCGATGCACGCATGCATGAGCCGGCGTTTCGCTCGCGCGATCGCCGCGTCGAGTCCTCGCTGCAGCTGGGGAGCGCCGAAGCGCAACCGACGCACGAGCGGGCCGAGGCTCGTCGCGGGCAGCGGTGCGTATTTGCGAACGGCCACGTCGACGAGGGCGTCGAGACGTGACGTGGGTGATGTCGATTCTCGGGCGGCGCTTGCCTGCTCGCGCGCGGAATAGATGCGAATCCCGCTCTCGCGTCGCGCGACGCGCAACCACCCGCGGTAATGCATCGCGTCGAGCAGATGCGTCGTCGCGTTCGACGATCCGCCCCATGCGTTCACGACGGCGCCGTGCGCAAAGCGCTCCTCCACGTCCCGCGGATGGACTTCGCCGCGATCGCGCACGAATTCCAGCACCGCAAGCGCCCGCTTCGTCTTCGCCGTGCTCCACGTCGTGCGCACGACGCGCGGGTGCATGAGCCCATGGTGCGCCCGCGGCAGGAAACCGTAGTTGACGAAGAAATCCTCCTCGATGTCGAGCGTCGGATAGCGACGGTCGAGGTCGCCGGCGCGGTAACCGGTGACGCGATGTCGCAGCACGAGGTCCTGCGCGCGTGCGGGGGCGCGGATCGGATCGGCCTGCACGAATCCGAGCCGCGCGAGTGCAACCGGAAGGTCGGTGGGAGGAAACAGCGTCCGCGCGATCGCGAAACGCCGCAGATCGGCAACGTCGACGCGGCTCATGCTGCCCGCGCTGCGAGCGCCGCGGCCCGTCGGTGCGGGCGGTGGTGCGGCTTCGAGGCGGGATTCATCCAGGGCATCGAAACGACTACGACTTGCACGCGGTGGAGCGGCCGCGTATTGTACGGCGCCTCAGTTCCGCATGCTCTACGACCCCGCCCGACACGAGCCGCTGCGCACGATCGCCTGGGACGAGACCCGCGCGCGCGAAACGATTGCGCACATCGTCGGCGACACCGAGGAGCGGTTTTCGCTAGATCATTACTGGCCGCTGCATCCGCGCGATGCCGATGTCGGCGAGACCGAGCCCGCTTATCCGCTCTACCACGGCGCCTGCGGCGTCATCTGGGCGCTCGATTATCTGCAGCGGGCCGGCGCCGTTCGATTGCGCCGATCGTACGCGCCGCACATCGAACCACTCCTGGCGCGCAACGCGGCCTGGCTCGCGTCGTTCGACTGTCCATTCGAAGCATCGTACGCAATGGGTGCCACCGGCATCCTGCTGGTCGACTACGCGATCGGGCCGTCTGCGAAAGCGGCCGACCACCTGGCGACGCTCGTCGATTCGAACATCGACAATCCGACGCGCGAGCTCATGTGGGGCGCGCCGGGAACGCTCCTCGCCGCATCGTTCATGCACGAGCGGACCGGCGAGCCGCGCTGGGCGGAGCTGTTTCGGAAGACCGTCGCGCATCTGCGGTCGCAACTGCTTTGGTCGCCGGACTTCGAATGCCATTACTGGACGCAGGACATGTACGGTGCGTGCAGCACGTACCTGGACGCCGTGCACGGCTTCGTCGCGACCGCGTCGGTGCTGATCCGCGGCCGGAATCTGCTTGCCGCCGACGATTGGCGGGCCTGGGAAACGTGCATCGCGAACACGGTTCGCAGGACCGCGGCGCGCGAAGGAAACCTCGCGAACTGGCGTACGTGGCTCTATGCGGGGAATGGCAGCACACTGACGCTGCTGATGCAGTTCTGTCGCGGCGCGCCGGGCTTCGTCGTCTGCCTCGCCGGCATGCCGGGGACGTCGCTCGACGATTGCCTTCTTGCGGCCGGCGAGGCGACGTGGGCGGCGGGACCGCTCGCCAAGGGCTCGAACCTGTGCCACGGGACGGGCGGCAACGGCTACGCGTTCCTCGCACTCCATGCGCGTACGAAGGATCCGCTTTGGCTCGATCGCGCCCGCGCGTTCGCCATGCATGCGATCGAGCAGACGCACGCCGACGAGCGACGGTTCGGCCGGCTGCGATATTCGCTGTGGACCGGCGATCCAGGCTTCGCAATCTATCTGTGGGACTGCATTCAAGCGACCGCACGATTCCCGACACTCGACGTGCTCTTCGCGGCTGCTTGATCCACTGCGTCGCCGGGAGGATTCAGCGCTTCAGATGCTCGTTGAAGAACGCGAGCGTGCGCGACCATGCGAGCTTTGCGGCGGCCTCGTCGTAGCGAGGCGTCGTATCGTTGTGGAAACCATGGTAGACGCCGGGGTACGTGTATTCCTGGTAGCGGATGTGATTCCTGTCGAGCGCCTCCTTCCACGCCGGCCATCCGGCATCGATCCGCTCATCGAGTCCCGCGTAATGGATCAGCAGCGGAGCTTTTATTTTCGCGGTGTCCGCCGCGCTCGGCTGGGCGCCGTAAAACGGCACCGCCGCGGCGAGATCGGGAATCCGCACGGCCATCATGTTCACGATGCCGCCGCCAAAGCAGAAGCCGACGGCGCCGACGTGCCCGTTGCATTCGGGCCGCGATTTCACGAACGGAACCGCGGCGAGCAGGTCCTCGGTGCGCTTGCCCGAATCGAGGCTCGCGAATAGCTCCGTCGCCTTCTCCTCGTCGCCGGGATAGCCGCCGACCGGTGTCAGCGCATCGGGTGCGAACGCCACGTAGTTTTCCATCGCGAGCCGGCGCGCGACGTCCTCGATGTACGGATTGAGGCCGCGATTCTCGTGGACGACGACGACGCCCGGCAACTTCCCGGCCGACTTCGCCGGACGCGCGAAGTAGCCGCGCACCGTCCCCGATCCCTGCCGCGACGGATAGGACAGGTATTCCGCGTGGATGCGCGCATCGTCCTTCGCGATCTGCTGCGCAAGCGCGTAATTGGGCTGCAGGCTCGCAAGCATCGCGGCCGCCGTGACGCCACCGACCGCAAACTTCGCGGCCCGGTCGAGAAAATCGCGCCGGTCGATGAAGCCGTGTACGTAGCCGTCGAAAAGCTTCAGAACGTCCGGCGGAAAATCGCTTGCCTTCATGCGCTCCATCGCATTGCTCCTTTCGGATTCGGTGTCGGAGGTGTAATTCGGCGGAAACTCGTCCCCCAGACGAACAATCGTTATCCGGATTACACCTCCGACACCGAATTACCGGAAAGTTGCGTTGCCTACGTCGGCAACTCGCCAACGCCCGGCAGCACGATTGCGTCGTCTGGCGTGAACGCGAGCCCCGCAGCAGCGCCGCGCTCGAGCGGCACGCGGATGTCCGGGTCGAATACGAGCAACTCGCCCCACGACGTGGCGAGCACGTATTCGATCCGGCTGCCGAGGTACGCCGCGCGAAGGCATTCGGCAGCGAGCATTCCCTGCCCGGCCGCGGTAAGTCGCAGCCGGTGCGGCCGCACCGCCAGCGTCGCAGGGCCAGCGGCGATGCCCTCGGCGCGTACCGGCACGCTCACGCCGTTGGCGCGGAACGATGCGCCTTCCGTGCTGCGAATGAGCTCGCCGGGGACGAGGTTCGCGTCGCCGATGAAGTCGGCAAGAAAGCGACTCGCCGGTGCCTCGTACAACTCGCTCGGCGTACCCTGCTGCGCGATGCACCCGCGATCCATCACGATCACCTGGTCGGAGACGGCAAGCGCTTCCTCCTGGTCGTGCGTGACGTAGATCACGGTGAGGTCGAGCGACTGCTGCAGCTCGCGAATCTCCTGCCGCACGCGCCGGCGCAACTTGGCGTCGAGGTTCGACAGCGGCTCATCGAACAGCAGCACCGCGGGCTCGAGCACCAGCGACCGCGCCACTGCGACCCGCTGCTGCTGGCCGCCGGATAGCTCGGACGGCAGTCGCTGATCGAGGCCGCCCAGGCCCAGCATGGCGATTTTCGCCTGCGCGAGCTCGCGCGCCTTCGCCTTCGGCGTGCGCATCGACAGCGGCCCGTAGCAGACGTTGTCGAGCACGTTCATGTGCGGAAAGAGTGCGTAGGACTGGAACACCATGCTGACGTCGCGCTCGTTCGCGGCGCGATGCGTCACGTCCTCGCCGCCGATCAGGATGCGTCCGCTCGTCACCGGCTCGAGGCCCGCCACCATCCGCAGCGTCGTCGTCTTGCCGCAGCCCGACGGGCCGAGCAGCGTCACGAGCTGTCCCCGCCGCACCTCGAACGACACATCGCTTACCGCGGTGACGTCGTTGTAGCGCTTGGTGACGCGCTCGAAGACGACTCCGCCTGATGCGTTGGTCATCGCCGGACCTCGATCAATGTGCCGCCGCGTCGACGGTCACCGCGCGCCGCCCGAGCCGGGTCTCGCCGACGAACTTCTGCATGGCGAGCAGCACGGCGAGCATGAACGCCATCAGCACGGTCGAGTACACGATCGCGAGCGGGTACTCGCCCGCCTCGACGCGGTTGATGATGTAGACCGTCGAAAGGTTGTACTTGGCCGTCGCAAGGAAGATCACCGCGCTCACCGCCGTCATCGCGCGGGTGAAGCTGAAGACGAGCGTGACGAGGATCGCGGACCGCAGCAGCGGCATCACGATGCGCGTCAGCGTGCGCAGCGTCGAGGCACGCAGCGTCGCCGAAGCCTCGTCGAGCGTGCGGTCGATCTGCGCGAGCGCCGCGACGCCCGAGCGCACGCCGACGGGCATGTTGCGGAACACGAAGCACAGCACGAGGATCGCCATGCCGCCGGTGAGCTCGAGCGGGGCGATGTTGAACGCGACGATGTACGACACGCCGATCACCGTCCCCGGCACCGCGAAGCTGACGAGCGTCAGGAATTCGAACGCGCGCCGGCCGGCGAAGCGATGGCGTGTGATCACGTAGGCCGACAGCAGGCCCACCAGCGCCGTGAGCGGCGCGGACACGAGCGCGACCTCGATCGTGGTGAACAGGCTGTCCCATGCCGAGCCGCTGAACAGCAAGCCGCGCGCGCCCCACTCGACGCGAAAACCGTCGAGGAAGTGCCCGAACGACGGCGTCATGTCGCCGCGGCCGATGTCGTGCACGAAGCCGCCGGTCACGATCACCGCGTAGCACATCAGCGTGAACACGATAAACGTCGCGGCGAGAAAAAAGCAGCCGCGCCACAGGTTGCGCGGCAGTTGCGCAGCCGCGCCGCCGTCGCCCTTGCCGGTCACGGTCACGTACGACGCGCGGCCGACCCAGCGCTGCTGCAGGAAAAACGCGAGCAGCGTGAGGGCGAGCAGCACCATCGCGAGGACCGCTGCGCGGCCGGCGTCGTACTGGGCGCCGGCGACCGCGAAGAAGATCTTCGTCGACAGCACGTCGAAGTTGCCCGCGAGCACGATCGGGTTGCCGAAATCCGCGAGGCTTTCGACGAAGCCCAGCAGGAATGCATTCGCGAGCGCGGGTCGCAGCAGCGGCCAGGTAACCGTGCGAAACACGCGAACACGCGACGCGCGCAGCGTTTGCGCGGCCTCCTCCAGCGCGGGGCTGATCGCGAAGAGCGCGCCGTGCAGCAGCATGAACGCGATCGGCGTGAACGTCAGCAGTTGCGCCATCGCGACGCCCGGCAGCCCGTAGATCCAGCGCGAGCGCGGAATGCCGAACAGCGTGTCGAGCCAGCCGGTAATGAGCCCGGTGCGCCCGAACAGCACGACCAGCGCCAGCGCCACCACGAACGGCGGCGTGATGACCGGCAGCACCGACATCAGCTTCAGCACGCCGGCGTAGCGCTGGCCTCCACGCTGCACGACGAGCGCCAGCGCGAGTCCGAGCAGCGTCGACAGCACGCCGACGATCGCGGCCAGGAGCGCGGAATTGATCGCGACGCCGCAGTGGGTATCGCCTCCGAGGCATCCCAGTCCCCAGATGTCCTCGGTCAGCAGCCGCGCGCCGACGAGGTGGGGTGCGAAGTGTCCGCCGGAGTCCTGGACCGCGGCGACGAGCGCGCTGCCGACCGGATAGAAGATGAAAAGCGCGAGCAGCGCGCCGATGATGATGACGATCGTCGCGATCGTCGCATTGCCGCCGAAGAGCCCGAGGCGGCCGAGCGCGCGCGCAAGGCAAAGCGTCAGCGCGGTGAGCGCGAACGCGGCGCCGATGCCGAACGGTGGGCCGTTCACGCCGACGGCAAAGCCCTGGGCGAACGCCCATGCGACGCCGAATGCCGCGACGGTTGCGGTCATCCGGGTGAAATCCAGCCACGCGAACGCCAGCGCGAGCGCTCCGACGAGCACCAGCGGGCCGAGCGCGGCGACCGGATGGTAATGCGGCCATTTCGCCGCTGCCCCGGCGACGACGAGGCGAAGCGCGCTTGCGCCGCCCTCCATCCCCC
>JALYSS010000168.1 GCA_030854685.1 Pseudomonadota bacterium
GCTTCGGAATCGCGCGCAATCACCCTTTCGTCGACGGCAACAAGCGCACCGCCTTCGTGGCAGTTGAATTGTTCCTGAAACTCAATGGATACCGGCTGACGGCGGAAGACGCGGCGTGCGTATTGACAATGCTCGCCGTCGCCGCGGGTGACATCGACGAGCCAACGTTCGCCGCGTGGATCCGCGAGCATTCGCGCAAGCATTGAGCAAGTGTAATCGTCGCACGTTCTGCATCGATGCCCCTCTCCTGGAACGAGATCAAGTCACGCGCGCTCGCCTTCTCGCGCGAATGGAAGGGCGAGGGCTCCGAGCGCGCCGAGGCGCAGAGCTTCTGGAACGGCTTCTTCGCCGTGTTCGGTATCGACCGCAAGCGCGTTGCGGTGTTCGAGAAGCAGGTCGAGATCGCGCGTGCCGGCAGGAAGCTCAGGGGCGGGCGCATCGACCTCTTCTGGAAGGGCGTGCTTCTCGTCGAGCACAAGAGCGCGGGTCAGGATCTCGATGCGGCCTTCGCGCAGGCCGCCGATTACTTCGAAGGCCTGCCCGAGCGCGACCTGCCCCGATACATCCTCGTCTCCGATTTCGCGCGCTTCCGCCTCCATGACCTCGAAGCGGACACGAAGATCGACTTCAAGCTCTCGGAGCTGCACCACAAGGTTCGTCATTTCGGCTTCGTCGCTGGTTATCGTACGCAGGAGATCAGGCCGCAGGATCCCGTCAATATCCGCGCCGCGGAGCAGATGGGCCGACTGCACGACCTGGTCAAGGCGAGCGGCTACACCGGACACCCGCTCGAACTGTTGCTCGTGCGAATCCTGTTCTGCCTGTTCGCCGACGACACCGGTATCTTCCAGCCCGCGCAGTCGTTCCGGATGTGGCTGGAGGAGCGCACGCACGAGGATGGGTCCGACGCCGGTCCGCAGCTCGCGCAGCTTTTCCAGGTCCTGAACCAGCCCGAATACGCGCGCCCGAAATCGCTTGATGAACAACTACGTACCTTTCCGTTCGTCAACGGCAAGCTGTTCGACGAGCCGTTGCCGATTGCCGCGTTCGACGCGAAGATGCGCGAGACGCTACTCGACTGCTGCGCGCTCGACTGGAGCGCGATATCGCCCGCGATCTTCGGCGCGCTGTTCCAGTCGATCATGGACGCGAAGGCGAGGCGCAATCTCGGCGCGCACTACACGTCCGAGGAGAACATCCAGAAGCTGATCAAGCCACTGTTCCTCGACGACCTCTGGGCGGAGTTCGACAAGGTCAAGGGCAACCGCAACCGGCTGTTCGACTTCCACAAGAGGCTGCGCACGCTGACGTTTCTCGATCCCGCATGCGGCTGCGGCAACTTTCTCGTCATCAGCTACCGCGAGTTGCGCAAGCTGGAGCTCGAGATCCTGCGCGCGTCGCTCGCGCTGGAGCGTTAGTCCGGGCAGCGACTCGTCGACATCCAGCAGCTGATCAGCGTGAACGTCGACCAATTCTATGGCATCGAGATCGAGGAATTCCCGGCGCAGATCGCGCAGGTCGCGCTGTGGCTCGTCGATCACCAGATGAACATGCGCGTGTCGGAGGAGTTCGGCAACTACTACGCGCGGATTCCGCTCGTCAGCACGCCGCACATCGTCCACGGCAACGCACTGCGGATCGACTGGAACGACGTGCTTCCGGCGGAGCGGTGCAGCTATGTGATGGGGAATCCGCCGTTCGTGGGGGCGATGGTCATGAGCGAATCGCAGCGCGCCGACATCGCGCCGGTCTTTGCAGACCTCAAGGGGTACGGCATTCTCGATTATGTGTGCGCATGGTTCTGGAAAGCCGCCAAATATGTCGACGGCAAAACGACCGACTGCGGGCTCGTGGCGACGAATTCGATCACCCAGGGCGAACAGGTCGGCATTTTGTGGTCACGCCTGATGGGGCAGTTCGGGCTGAAGATCCGCTTCGCGCACCGGACCTTCCGCTGGTCGAACGAAGCGAAAGGCATGGCCGCTGTGCATTGCGTAATCATCGGCTTCGGGTTACGCGACCCGCGGTCGCGAACAATCTTCGAATACGACGACATCGCCGAAGTGGCGCACGGTGTCACGGCGTTCAACATCAACGCCTATCTGGTCGATGGCCCGGACGTGTTTTTGGCGAATCGCGACGCACCGATCTGCAACGTTCCAGGGATGCGCTTTGGCAGCATGCCGCGCGACGGCGGTCACTTGATTTTGGATGAATCGGAAAAAGTTGCGCTACTTGCCGCCGAACCCCGTGCCGCAAGATGGGTCCGGCCGTATACAGGCGCCAAGGAGTTCATCAACGGCTACCGAAGGTATTGTCTTTGGCTGGTCGATGTCGATCCCACAGAGCTCCGCCGGCTACCCCGGATTCTCGCTCACGTGGAGGAGGTGAGGCGCTTTCGACAGACGAGCAAGGCGGCAACCACTCGGGCGTTTGCAGCGACCCCAACGCTGTTTTGTCAGATCGCGCAACCCATCGCAGAATATCTATTGGTTCCGCGGGTTTCGTCGGAACGTCGATTGTTTGTCCCGATCGATTTTGTGGACCCGCAGGTCATAGCCAACGATCAAGTATTGACCGTGAGTGGTATTGCTGCCTTTCATTTCGGCGTCCTGACTTCGACGATGCACAACGCGTGGAATCGTTACACCTGCGGACGGCTCAAGAGCGACTTCCGATATTCCAAAGACATCGTCTACAACAACTTTCCCTGGCCCGAGAATCCGTCCGACGCACAGAAGCAGAAGATCGAGGCCGCGGCGCAAGACGTCCTCGACGCGCGCGCAGCACACCCCGGCGCATCGCTCGCCGACCTCTACGATCCGCTGACGATGCCGCCCAACCTCGTCAAGGCGCACCGGGCGCTCGATGCCGCGGTCGATGGCGCCTACGGCAGGAAGAGCTTCAAGAACGACGCCGATCGCGTCGCCTTCCTGTTCGAGCTTTACCAGAAGTACACGAGCCTGCTGCCGGCTGCCAAGCCGATCCATTCCAGGCGCCGGCTGGCATCGGGAGCGTTGCCTCGATTGGCCGATTAGCCTATACTTTCCATAGGTTGCACCAGGAACGTGAGCGTTCACAAGCTGTCCAAGGGACAGGTCGAGCGGCTGATCCGGACAATCGCTGCGGATGGATCGCGCGTTTTCATCACCGTCCACGGGGAAGTCCGCATGCGACAGCGTCGCGTTACGCGCGAACTCGTCCTCGATGTGCTGCGGTCCGGGCGCCTGCTGCGGGTCCCGGAACCCAATCTGCGGCATGCCTCGCTCGAGTGCCGGATGGAACGCTATTGCGCCGGTCGACAACTCGCCGTGGTGGCTGCAATCAGCGACGACGATCCCGATCTTCTTGTGATAACGGTAATCGAAACATGAAGCCGACGCTCTACCGATTCGCCGATGGGGGCCTCAGAAACGTATGGCTGGCGAACGGCTATACCATCAAGCGCACCTCCTATGGAAACGCGGTTGCCATCGAGGACATCGAGGGCCTCACGCAAGTGGTTTGCCGGGCGCTGGCACGCAAGCCCGGCCGGCTGGACGGTGACGAATTCCGCTACCTGAGGCTTCATCTGCGCCTGTCGCAGAAGTCATTGTCGAAGTTGTTCGGCAACACCGAGCAAAGCGTCGCCAATTGGGAAAAGCGCGGCCGCGTTCCGCTATGGGCCGACAAACACATCCGACTGCTGTGGGAAGCCGCGCGGGACGGCGACGAAACCGTGAAGCGCGTCGTCGACCGGATCAACGAAGTCGAGCGGCTCATCCATCAGCGCATCGTGATCAGGGAAACGCGCCGCGGCTGGCGCAGCCGAGTGGAGCCGGTAACCACATAATACCGGGCTTCGCCCATCGACGACGATCTGCAGGAGAGGCTCGGTCAGGCGCAGGGGCTTCCTGGACGTCCGCGCGCAATAACGATCAGCGCAATCGTTTGCGAGCCGCCACCGCGCGTGCCACTGCGCGCGCCGACTTTGCGAGATCGAAGCGTTCCGGATCGAAATCGCCCACCCACTCCTTCAAACGGTCGTATTCCGGATGTTTTCGGTCACGCAACGCGACCAGCAGGTCCGGATAACTGAACGGGCCACCGCAATCCTCCGGCGGACCGGAGCGCTCGCCCGCCCGCAGTTCGGCGCGCGGCGCGCCGGCCGGCATCGGCTCGCGCGCTTCGAGGACGACATCGTGCCACCAGTCGTCGCCGAAGTCGTACCAATAGCTGAACTCGCGCTGCGCGGCCAGCGCGTCGGCGAGCGTCACCTTCCGCTCGTCGCGCATTTGCCGGCCATCGGCGGGAAACCCCTCATCGTAGTCGGGACGGCCGAAGCGCTCGGGCCCGAACTCGAACTCATGCAGGTGGCAATCCTCCCAGCCGAAGGCGGCCTGGATGACAGCATGCAACTGCGACAGCTTCAGGTCTTCTGCGACCGCGATGCGTCGCCAGATCGCAGGATCGATCGCACGCAGCGTTGCGCGAAGGACCACGAGCTCACGTTTCGCGATTGCCACGGCGGTTATGCCTTCGTGTAAATTTCCGCGCCCGACTCGACGAACTCGACTGCCTTCGCCTCCATGCCCTTCGCCAGCGCGTCAGCCTCGTCGAGGCCCTGCTTCGCCGCGTAATCGCGAACGTCCTGCGTAATCTTCATCGAGCAGAAGTGCGGGCCGCACATCGAGCAGAAGTGCGCGAGCTTCGCACCGTGCTGCGGCAGTGTCTCGTCGTGGAATTCGCGCGCCTTGTCCGGATCGAGGCCGAGGTTGAACTGGTCCTCCCAGCGGAACTCGAAGCGCGCCTTCGACAGCGCGTTGTCGCGCATCTGCGCACCGGGATGTCCCTTGGCCAGATCCGCGGCGTGCGCGGCGAGCTTGTACGCCATGATCCCGTCCTTGACGTCGGCCTTGTTCGGCAGCCCGAGGTGCTCCTTCGGCGTGACGTAGCAGAGCATCGCCGTGCCGTACCAGCCGATCATCGCCGCGCCGATCGCGCTGGTGATGTGATCGTAGCCGGGTGCTATGTCGGTGGTCAGCGGTCCGAGCGTGTAGAACGGCGCCTCGCCGCAGAGCCGCAGCTGCTCGTCCATGTTGTGCTTGATCAGGTGCATCGGCACGTGACCGGGCCCTTCGATCATTACCTGCACGTCGTGCTGCCAGGCGACCTGCGTCAGCTCGCCGAGTGTCGCGAGCTCGCCCATCTGCGCGTCATCGTTCGCGTCGTGGATCGACCCGGGACGAAGCCCGTCGCCGAGCGAGAACGCGACGTCGTACGCCTTCATGATCTCGCAGATTTCGGCGAAGCGCGTATAGAGGAAGCTCTCGCGGTGATGCGCGAGGCACCATTTGGCCATGATCGAGCCGCCGCGCGACACGATGCCGGTCATCCGCTTCGCGGTCAGCGGGATGTAGCGCAACAGCACGCCGGCGTGGATCGTGAAGTAGTCGACGCCCTGTTCCGCCTGCTCGATCAGGGTGTCCCGGTAGATTTCCCATGTCAGGTCTTCGGCCTTGCCGTCAACCTTCTCGAGCGCCTGGTAGATCGGCACGGTGCCGATCGGCACCGGCGAGTTGCGGATGATCCACTCGCGCGTCTCGTGGATATTCCTGCCGGTCGAAAGGTCCATCACCGTGTCCGCGCCCCAGCGGATCGCCCACGTCATCTTCTCGACTTCCTCGCCGATCGACGACGACACGGCCGAGTTGCCGATGTTCGCGTTGATCTTCACGAGGAAGTTGCGGCCGATGATCATCGGCTCGGTTTCCGGATGATTGATGTTGTTCGGGATGATCGCGCGCCCGCGCGCCACCTCGTCGCGGACGAACTCCGGCGTGATCGTTTCCGGGATGCTCGCGCCGAAGCTCTGCCCGGCGTGCTGGCGGCGC